>NZ_JBFAIC010000002.1:320901-378331 GCF_040654515.1 Dactylosporangium sp. NPDC050688 | reverse complement strand
CTGCCGAGTACGAGGCACTACACACGATGACCCAGCCGGTCACCGTATCCCCGAAAACCAGCTAACCAACTCTCCATCAAACCCGGGGCTTGACACAGTGATGGTCGCATTCAGTCGATTCTGTGATCCAGCGTTGCACGCCAGCTGCCTCCGCAACCTCGACGCCGTGTTCTGTTACTACCGTTGCGTTAGCGCACCCGCACAGGGCGCAGGTGTCGCGGCGCTGCCTGATCTTCATCTTCCCTCGCATTCCTAGATTGCTGATGCTCCTGAACACACAACGACCATCGACCTCAAACGCTATGGACCGCACGCCGTCGAGTTCGGTCAAGTCCGTACCGCGCATAAACAGGGACGGCCCAGCTAAGTGGTCCGCCGGTAGCCGCGTGCCATTCGCGTGCCAGTAACAGCGGTCAACCACGGCGAATCACGGGCAGCACGGAGCCCCCGACAGGCGACGCAACACCAGGTCAGAGCAGGTCAGGGCATCAGCAGAGCGCGCCGTGATCCAATTCCTAAACCGTGTGTCGCAGGTTCGAATCCTGCCGGGGGCACCAGGTCAGAGCCACAACCGGCGATCATCGCCTGTCTTGCCGGGTTGCTGTGCCGCGGCCGGCCCGACCCTCGCCGGACTCGCCGGGTAGGTGCTGGGTGCACTTCTCCGCCATCGAGGTGGACGGGTATCGGGAGCTGCACCAAGGGCAGCGCGTCGAGTTCGAGGCCGAGCCGGCCGACCAGGACGGGTACGCCTACCAGGCGGTCCGCGTCCAAGTCGAGCCGACCCACAACGAACCAGCCAGCACAAAGTCAGCCAGCACAAAGCCAGCCAGCACAGAACCCGTCAACGGCGAGCAGCGATCAGCCACGCCCGGGCGTTGAACCACACACCGTCGTCGCCCAGCTGGGCCATCGGCAGTTCCTCAGGTCGAAACCGCCCCCGGGCAAGGGGAACGCCCGCGCGTCGCCTTGCCCGAACGGGACGTTGTGCAGATAAGAAAAGCGCGACCGGGACAGGGCCTGCGGGTCACTCGGTGCCGTACAGGCGGGCGATGTCCGGCGAGTCGAGCCAGCCGCTGTACGCCGGGCCTTGCGGCCACCCCTCAGGAGAGTCCTGCCACTCCTCCTGGCGGCCGTACGGCAGGACATCGATCAGGGCGAACGTGTACGTGAGCTGCTCGACGCCGCGGCCGGACGTGTGCCAGGTGCGGTAGACGGTGTCGCCGTCGCGGAGGAAGACGTTGAGGGCGAAGCCGCCGCCGGGTGGGGCGTCGACGTCGGCGCCGAAGGGGCTGTCGGCGGTGGAGTACCAGGGCATCGTGTTGCCGACGCGTTCGGCGTAGGAGAGGGCGGCGTCGATCGGGCCCTGGGTGACGATCACGAAGCGGGCGTCGTAGTTGGCGAGGAAGTCCAGCCTGGTGAAGGACGACGTGAAGCCGGTGCAGCCGCCGCACTGCCATTCTGCGTCAGGGTTCCACATGTGGTTGTACACGATGAGCTGCGACCTGCCGTCGAAGATGTCGACGAGCCGGACGGGGCCATCGGCGCCGACGAGCGTGTAGTCGGGCATGCGGACCGCGGGGAGCCGGCGGCGCTGGGCGGCGATCGCGTCGAGCTCCTTCGTGGCGGCCTTCTCGCGTACGCGCAGCGCGGCCAGTTCCTTGCGCCAGGTCTCGAGATCGACGACGGGCGGGACGGGCATGACGAGCCTCCTCCGTGCGTGCGGACAAACCAAAGGTCCAGCATGCACCGTCACCCCGGCCGGTGCTGGCGGTCAGGGCGTGAGGATGCCGGCCGCGGCCGCGGCGCTGTGCCAGCGGCTGACGAAGGTGCCGAAGATCTGGCCGTACAGGTCGTCGTCGGACAGCAGGTCGATGTCGTCGATCGGCAGGAACCCGGCGCTGTCCACGAGGCCGCCCCGGACGTTGTCCAGCCTGGCGAGGACACCGTAGTCGGCGACGCCGAGACCCAGGAACATCCAGTACACCGGGCGATTGCTCGACCGGACCAGCAGCTCGGTGATCTGCTTCTCGGCGTGCACGCCACCGTCGGACCAGAACAGCACCAGCGTCGGGTGCGGTGACGGCTCGGCCGCCGTCCAGTCCAGGATCTCCTTCATGACCCGGGGCTCGAAGTTGCCGCCCTCGGCGCGCTTCTTGTCGGCGGCCTGCCGCTCCAGGTAGTCGGGGGCGGTGGCGACCCGCACCGGCGCGGAGCGCACCGGGAAGTCGCCGAAGAACCAGACCTCCATCTCGCCGTTGTCGTCGAGCAGGTCGGCGATGACGACCATCCGCTCCAGCGAGCGCTGCATGACGCCGCTGCGGAAGAGCTTCTTCGTCGAGCCGCTGCAGTCGATGGCGAGGACCACCCGGAACGTGCGCGCGTCCAGGCCGCTCTTGACGAGGGAGACGGCGACGGCGTACTTGCGCAGGTCGACGCTCGAGGCGCCGGTGGCGGGCTTGGCGAGGCTGATCTGCTGCGCCTTCGTCAAGGTGACAACAGGCGAGGGCTGCGGCGCCGGTGCCTCGTCCTCGACGGTCAGGCCGACGTCCGTGATCAGTCCGCGCAGGCCGTCGGTGAAGCCGTCGCCGACGCAGCGCACCTTGATCGTGTCGCGGTGCCGGTAGACGTCGCCGACGATCAGCGCGTCTTGGACGTCCGGCGTGCCGAGGTCGAGGGTGTACAGCTCACCGCCGGGACCGTGCAGTGCCGCGTGCAGCTGCGGTACCGCGGCGAACGTGCCACCGGCGACGGTCAGGCCGATCCTGACCCGGGCGGTCGTGCCGGCCCACCCGCCGGGCGTGACGTCGAGGCGGTGCCGGGTCACCCCGCCGGTGGTCTCCGGCGGCGACCAGCGTGCCCCGGCCCCGTCGGGCTGGTTGTAGAAGACCATCGCCTCGTCGCCGGGCGCCCGGCCCGCCTCGTCGAGGAGGAACGCGACGAGATCCACCTCGGGCCCGGCCGCGTGGCTGACCACGACGCTGTACGACGCCGCAGCCGGCAGTGCTGTGTTCTGCCCACGGGCGAGGATCGCAACGGTCACCCGACGATTGCACCACAGGCCGTCCAGCCCGGCGGAAAGACGCTCATGCCGGCTGGGTGGGGCGCCGGCCGGGCACCGACTGGATGGTGGAGACGAAAAGTGCACGTGACCGCAGATCAAGGGAGTGTTCCGTGACCAGTTCCACCGCAGAACGCAACCGCACCGACGTCTCCGAGCGGGAAGGTGAGGAGGCGCTGCATCCGCTGCTGCTGGCGGCCCTCATGTCCCGCCGCGAGGAGCGCGGTGAGGGGCTGTTCGAGCACCCGTTGCTGATCGCCGCCCTCGCCAGGCGCCGGCGCGAGGAGGACGGCGAGAGCATGATCGAGCATCCGCTGCTGCTGGCCGCCCTCGCCAGGCGCCGGCGCGAGGAGGACGAAGGCAGCATCATCGACAATCCGCTGCTGCTCATGGCGCTCGCCTCCCGCAAACGGCGGGGCCGCAACATCGTCGACCACCCGCTCCTGCTGGCCGCGCTGATGGCCCGCGACTGAACCAACCGGCAGCGCCCGTCCCCCGGCCGGGGGACGGGCGTTCCCGCTGAGCAAAGGAAGGAGGGGGACCCATCGTGGCGGCTGGCGATCCTGATCAACCGCAGCACGTCGAGGCGCTGATCGACGAGCTGATCCTGGAGATCCTCAACAGTGCCGACCAGGGGCAGGCGGCGAAAGCTGCCGGTCGGAGCCACCCGGGGCTGCCCGGTGGCCTGCTCGACAGCGTACGGTCGACCATGGCGCGCGGCTCCCGCGGTTCAACGCTGGAGCGAATGTTCATGGCCGAGGCCCTCGCCGGCGTGCTGGCCGACGCGATCGCACCGGCGCTCGCGGAGGCGCTCGCGCCGAGGATCATGAAGGCGTTGGAGGGCGATGATGCCCCGGCCGGCGCCGAGCAACCGCAGAAGGCGTCGGCGGGCCGGTCCCGCAAGTCGGACGCGAAGTAACGACAGGCGGCGGCGGTCTCTGTGCACCGCCGCCACCTCGTTCCGCCCGGTCCTCGTCATGGTCATGTGGCAGCGGCCGCCTCGCGGCGCATCATGAACGCGAACACGACCTCCATGCACCCGATCAGCAGGGCGCTGATCCCGGTCAGCAGCACGATCGCGGTGAGCGACGCGCTCGGCCACACGACGAACACCAGCCCGACGACGAGCGACACGACGCCCATCGTGGTCAGCCACACCCGTGTCCGGCCGTGCGTCATCAGCCCGATGCCGATCTCCGAGATGCCGGTCAGCAACCAGGCCAGCCCGACCACGAGCGCCAGGAGCGTCACCCCGGTGGCGACGTTGCGCAGGCACGCCACGCCGCCGACCACCATCACGGCGCCCACCACCCCCGTCAGCAGGCGCCGACCCAGGCCGTGGTGCTCGGTCAGCGCCGCCGCGACCCGCATGGCGCCCGCGACGATGAGCCAGACGCCGACCAGCGCGCCGAGAACCCGCAGCGTTTCCCCGGGCCAGGCCAGCACCGCGATCCCGAACAGCGCCGTGACCACCCCCAGCGCGAGGGTCTGCCAGAACGGTACGACCGCCGCCGACGACCCGTGTACCACCCCACCGTGCCGTGCTGAAAACGTCGCCATGTTGCCCTCCTCATTCGTTCCACCACCCACGCTTCACCCGTCACCACCCACCGCCCTCGCCCGCGGAGGAGGAGGCGGGTCGGCAGTCGCCACTTCGCCCGCCGGACGGAGGCGAGGGCGGGGTCCGCGGCCGTGGCGGTGGGTTTCCGTACCCGATCAGGACGGTGACGCAGATGTGGCGAGGACCGCGCCGGCAGCACCTCGGGCACCGGCTCCGGGTGACCGGCCTCACCGAGGAGAGCACCACCGCCGGCGTCTACGGCGTCATCATCGGCGCGGCCGTCATGGCCTCGTCGCACGCCGGGTCGGCCGGTGCGGTGGTGGCCGCGGTGCTGGTCACGCTCGTCATCTACTGGAGTGCCGAGCGGTACGCCCGCATCGTCGCCCAACGCATCCACGAGGGCCGGCGGCTGGAGGCGCACGAGGTCCGGCTGCAGCTGACCACCGGCTGGGAGATCGTGACCGCCTCCGCACTGCCGGTGGCCGTCCTCGTGGTGCTGACCACGTCAGGGGTCGCGCTGCGTACAGCGGTGATCTCGGCGCTGGTGTGCAGCGCGCTGCTGCTGTGCGTGGCCGGCTGGGAGGCGGGCCGGCACGGGCAGCTCACCCTGCCGGAGCGCCTGGTGTCCGCGACGGTCGCCGGCGCCTTCGGGGTCGTCATGATCGCGCTGAAGGTGACGCTGCACTGAGCCCTCCAGCACCCCGATCGCCCTGACCAGCGGCATCGGTACCCGGTCGACCCAGCCCATCATCGGCAGCCTGATCCCGCCGGCGCTCGCCCTCGCCGGCTGGGCGATCGAGCACGTGCCGCACATCGAGGCCAGCCGGGCCGCGTACCAGAGCCGCAACGACTGACGCCGGCGCCGAGGACGACTGTGCGGATGGCGCAGTTGCACGACTCCGCTGTCGTGCACCCGGGCCGGCCGCAGCCGTAAGCGACCGGTAAGCGTGAACACCTGGCCACGATCGGGCGCACCCGGTTCACTCAGAGCCATGACACGCAGACCGATCACCTGGCTCGTGGCCGCCGCCCTCGCCGCGGGCGTGGCGTTCGGCCTGTACTGGTTCACGCCGTGGCGCCTGTTCACCGACACCACCGTCAACGAGACGCTCACCGCCGTCTCCGAGCCCGGCGCCGCCTCGTCATCGTTGCCGTCTTCGTCGTCGTCCTCGTCGTCGTCTTCTGTTGCGGTGCCGGTGATCGTGTCCCGCGGCTCGTTCATCACCCACGAGCACGACACGTCCGGCACCGTACGGCTGCTGCGCCTCCCCGACGGCACCCACCGCCTGGAGATCGAGGCCCTGGACACCTCCGACGGCCCCGACCTGCGCGTCTGGCTCACCGACCAGCAGGTCGTGCCGGGCCGGCCAGGCTGGCACCTCTTCGACGACGGCCGGTACGTCGAACTCGGCAAGCTCAAGGGCAACAAGGGCGACCAGGGGTACGCGATCCCCGCCGGCACCGACCTGACCGGCCTGCGCTCGGTCACCATCTGGTGCAAGCGCTTCTCCGTCTCCTTCGGCGCCGCCGAGCTGGCGGCCTGAGTGCCGCTGCTTCCGGCCGGTCACGCGGGTGGTCCCAGGCAGGATTCGAACCTGCGGCACACGGCCGCGCCCCGTGTTTCAGCGGTACCTGCCAAGCTTGGCATACATGGACATTTCGGCGAAGGGCGCGTTATGGCTGAGTATGAGCCGGTGAGCTCCCCGGACCAGCGCAAGCCGGGACACCCGCGCGCTGCCCGTTTCGGTGCGGTCGTCGTTGCGCTGCTGCTGATCAGCTTGATGTTCGAGAACCATGAGGGCCGCACCGGAGACATCTGGCTGATCGCCGGTGCCGCGCTGCTACTGGTCACCCTCGTCGCCGACCGGATCCTGCGTCGCAAGGGCCTGCGCTGACTCGTGCGGGCCGAGGTGCCGCAACTCCTGCCAGGAGCGGTGGCCCGATACATCGACATCACCGGCTTGCCGAGGACTGAGCGGGTGGCGGACGCATCTAGGCTGCTGTGGTGTGACCATCCGTGTGCTCATCGCCGACGACCAGTTGATGGTGCGGGACGGGTTGCGGCGGATTCTCGGGGCCGAGGACGGGATCGAGGTGGTCGCCGAGGCCGGTGACGGGGTCGAGGCGCTCCGGCTCGCGCGGGAGCTGACGCCCGACGTGGCGCTCGTGGACATCCGGATGCCGCGGATGGACGGGCTCACGCTGACCAGGCACCTTGCCGGTGGGCCGACGCGGGTGGTGGTGGTGACCACGTTCGACCTGGACGAGTACGTGTACCCGGCGCTGCGTGACGGGGCATCCGGGTTCCTGCTGAAGCGGTCGGGGCCGGCGCTGCTGGCGGAGGCGGTGCGGGCCGCGTACGCCGGGGACAGCCTGATCAGCCCGTCGATCACAGTACGGCTGCTGCGGCACGTCACGGCGCCGCGGCCGGCGCGGGCGGCACCGGTGGAGGCGCTCACCGAGCGGGAGCTGGAGGTGGCCGCGCACGTCGGGGCGGGGCGGACGAACGCGGAGATCGGGGCGGAGCTGTTCATCTCCGCGGGCACGGTGAAGACGCACGTGGCCGCGATCCAGCGCAAGCTCGGCGTCCGCAACCGGGTCGGCATCGCCGTGTGGGCGTGGGACACGGGCACCGTGGCGCCGTGACCAGGGTGTCCACGCGACGGCTTTTGCTGCTGGTGCCAGTCGGGCTGCTCGGGCTGTGCGGGCTGCCGCTGACCTGGCCCGCCGGGATCGTGCCGGCCGTCGCCGCGGTCGCCGCGGTGGCGGTCGCGGTGGTGGCCCGTTCGGCCCGGCCGGCGGTCGCCGTCGCGCTGCTGTCGCTGCTGGCCGATGTGGTGTACCAGGGGCCGCCGCAACCGCCCGCATTGTGGGCGCCGTTCGAGTTCACGGCGTTGACCGTGCTGCTCGTGGTGCTGGCCCGGCGGGGGCCGGCCCTCGCCGTCGCGGTGGTGGGCGTGGCGGTCGTCGCGTTGCCGGTACGGATCGCGCTGCACGTGCCCGGAAACCGGGTCGAGGCGACGGTGCTGCTGGTCGCGGCGGCGTTCCCGGTCGCGGTGTGCGCCGCCGGGGCGGGACTGTACCTGCGGCTCGGCGACCACCGGCGGCGGCTGGCGGAGGAGCGGGCCCGCCGGGAGCACCGCCTGGACCTGGCCCGTGACCTGCACGACCTGGTCGCGCACGAGGTCACCGGGATCGTGGTCGCGGCGCAGGCGGCGGGGCTGCCCGACATCGAGGCCGCCGGCCTGCGGGCCCTGGACGCCATGGACCGGATGGTCGGCACCCTGCGCGGCCCGGTCTCGCAGCGGGTCCACGGCATCGCCGACCTGCCGGACGTGGTGCGCCGCTTCTCGTCGACCGGCCCGATCACCGCAAGGCTCGACATGACCGGAATGTCGGAAATGTCGGCTGGAGCGGAAGCGGCAGTGGGGAAGGGAGAAGGAGCGGCGGGCAAGGCTGGACCGGCAGCGGGGAAGGAGGAAGGAGCGGCGGGGAAGGCTGGACCGGCGGCGGGCGAGGCGAAGGAACCAGCGGGCCAGGTGGGAGCGGAAGTTGGAAACACCGCCTACCACGTGGTGGTCGAGGCGCTGACCAACGTACGCCGGCACGCCCCCACCGCCACCGAGGTGATGGTGGCCGTCCGGCACCAACCCGGCCGGATCGAGCTGCAGGTGACCGACAACGGCACCGGCCGGAAGCCGGCCGGGCGGCGCAGCGGCGGCGGCACCGGCCTCGCCGGGCTGCACGAACGCGTCATCGCCCTCGGCGGCGACCTCACCGCCGGCCCGCACCCCACCGGCTGGCAGGTGACCTGCCACCTGCCAGCCGGCTAAGGCTCGCCCGGCCGATCCCGTCGGGGGGTCGCGGCCGGCTCGCTGCTGATCTTGCCTGCTTGATCGAAGTCGCGCCGTGGTCGCCCAGGACGGCCGGGACGCGACTTCGATCAACACGATGGCCCACGATGGCCCGGCCCGCCGCGCCGAAGCCGGCCCGCCGCGCCGAAGCCCGGCCCGCAGCGCCGAAGCCCGGCCCACAGCGCCCGAAGTCAGGCCCGCAGCGCCCGAAGTCAGGCCCGCAGCGCCGAAGTCAGGCCCGCAGCGCCGGAGCCAGTGCTGCGGCCAGGGACCGGCTCAGGCGTCGCTGGACAGGACGATCACCAGGATCAGCCCGATGATCAGCGCGAACGGCACGCACAGCCCGATGATGCTGATGGGGCGGGCGAGCAGCCGCTTGCCGGGGTGCATCGGCTGGCGGGCGCCACCGTACGGCGACGGCTGCGGCGGCGCGAGGCTCGCGACCTTGCCCCGGTTGATGATGTTCCACAGCACGATGAACGGCGTGATGAAGAACGACGCGTAGCCGTACCAACCCTGGATAAGGGTCTTGGAGGTCATCTCGCGGAACGTCGCCATCCCGCAGTCGCGGCAGAACGGGCCGTCGACGTGGCGGAACTGCATCATGATGATCAGTCCCCGGTGGCCGCGGAACTTGGTCTGCGCGGTGGGGACGTTGTTGCAGAAGCGGCAGGGGGTGAGCTGCGCCGTCTGGAACTGCTGCTGGAGCGGCATGGACATGGATTTCCTCCCGTGGAAGGGCAACAGGCTACGACATCCGCGACGGCCGTGGGGGGCACCGGCTCTGCCGTTCGGCAGATGTGCGCGGCGCCGGGAATCACGACGCTGGGGGCATGCTCGAACTGATCGACATCACGAAGGTCTACAACGGTCGCAAGCGCGCCGTGGACGGCCTGACGCTGCGCCTCGGGCCGGGGCTGGCCGGGCTGCTGGGGCCCAACGGGGCCGGGAAGTCCTCGCTGCTGCGGATCGCGGCGACGGTGACCCGGCCGACCGGCGGGCAGGTGCGCTTCGACGGCGGCGACGCGGTCGCCAGGCCCGGCCCGCTGCGCCGCGCGCTGGGCTACCTGCCGCAAGACTTCGGCGTGTACCCGCACCTCACGGCGCTCGAGTTCCTCACCTACCTGGCCGCGGTACGCGGGATCGCCGGGCGGTCCGCGAAGGCGCGCATCGGCGAGCTGCTGGAGCTGGTCAACCTCGCGCACGCCGCGAAGCGGCCCCTCGGCGGGTACTCCGGCGGCATGCTGCGGCGCATCGGCATCGCACAGGCGCTGCTCGCCGACCCGCGGATCATCGTGGTGGACGAGCCGACGGCGGGCCTGGACCCCGAGGAGCGGGTGCGCTTCCGCAACCTGCTCAGCGACCTGTCCGCGGACCGGTCGGTGCTGCTGTCGACGCACATCGTCTCCGACGTCGAGTCGGTCGCGACCCGGATCGTCGTGGTCACCGGCGGGCGGGTCCGCTTCGACGGCGAGCCCGGCGAGCTGGTGCGCGGCGTCGCCGGGCACGTCTGGGAGCTGGCCGTGCCGCCCGCGGAGCTGGCCGGCGTCCAGCAGCGCCTGCCGGTGACCCGGCTGATCCGCACCGCCGGGCACGTCAGGGTACGGGTCCTCGCCACGCACCGGCCGGCACCGGACGCGACCCCGGTCGCCCCGGACCTGGAGGACGCCTACCTCGCCGTCGTGCACCGGTCCAGGACCGCCGCGTGAACGCGCTTGGAGCCCGGCGAAAGGGTCGCGGCGTGAGCGCGTTCACGGCGCTGGCGATGGCGGATTTCCGCGAGCGGGTGCGGCGCCCGGCGTACCTGGTGATGCTGATCTCGGCGGTCTGCCTGGGCTGGCTGGCGGTGCCGCCGGCCAGCACGCGGTGGGTGGTGCTCGACGCCGGCGGCGCCCGCGGCCTCTACACCAGCGGCTACGTCGGCCTGGTGACGGCACTGACCAGCGCCCTGTGGCTCACGCTCGTCGGCTTCTACCTGGTCCGCGACGCCGTCGCGCGGGACGTGCGCACCGGCGTCGGCCAGCTGCTCGCGGCCGGTCCGCTGCGCACGCCGGTGTACCTGGCCGGCAAGTTCGTCAGCAACCTGCTGGTGCTCGGCTCGATGGCCGGGACCATGGCGGTGACCGCGCTGGTGCTGCAGCTGCTGCGCGGCGAGTCGCGCGCCGTGGACCCCCTGGCCCTGCTGACGCCGTTCGTGTTCCTGGCGGTGCCGATGCTGGCGGTGACCGCCGCGGCGGCCCTGCTGTTCGAGACGACCCCGGTGCTGCGCTCCGGCTTCGGCAACGTCCTGTGGCTGTTCGTCTGGATGGCCGGCGCGATCGGTGGCCAGTCGGCGTCCGCCCCGCTCGGCGGCATCGGCGTCGGGCAGCTGGCCGGCACGATGCCGGCGACCGCCGACACGTTCGGCCTGGGGCTCATGTACGTCGACCGTCCACTGCGGACGTTCGAGTGGCCCGGGCTGCCGCTGGATGCCGGGTTCGTCGCGGAGCGGGCCGCGGTGACCCTGATCGCGGTGGCCGTTGCACTGCTGCCGGCGCTGTGGTTCCACCGCTTCGACACCGCCGCCGCCACCGCCGCCGGCATCGCCAGCACCGCAGGCAGTGCAGCCGCGCGCGCGGCCGCCCGGTCGCTGCCGGAGCCGTACACCGTCTACAAAGGACTGCCGCGGACGGCGGCGGTGGCCGGCCCCGCGACCGGCCGGCTGCTCGCCGCCGAGGTCCGGATCCTGCTGCGGGGCGCACCATGGTGGTGGTGGGCCGGCGCGGCGCTGCTGGGCCTCGCCGGTCTCGCCGCGCCGCCCGGCCCGGCCCTCGCGCTCGGGTGGATCTGGCCGGTGCTGCTCTGGTCCCGCCTGGGCACCGGCCGCGACGCGGCGGCGATCCTCGCGGCGTACCCGGCGCCGCGCCGGCGGCTGCTCGCCGAGTGGGCGGCAGGGGTACTGCTCGCCGCCGCGACCGGTGCCCTTCCGGCGGTCAGGATGCTGGCCACCGGCGACGGGCCGGGCCTGGCCGCGTGGGCCGCGGGCGCGCTGTTCGTGCCCGCGCTGGCCCTGGCGCTCGGCACGCTGACCGGTGCCCAGCGAACGTTCCAGGCGGTCTACCCGGCGCTGTGGTACCTGGTGATCAACGACGTCGCGGCGCTGGACTACATGGGGGCGCTGCGCTCCGCCGGCCACCCTGCCGGACCGCCGGCGCCGCTGGTCGCGGCCGTGGCGCTGGCGCTGTTCGCGGTCGCGTTCGGCGTGGTGCGGCTGCGCCACGCCCGCCGCTGAAGTTTCCTCCACCGGGCAGAACATCCGGCGTACGTGGGAGCGTCTGTTGGACGTGACATTCGAGGAGTTCGTGCACAGCCGGGGTGCCGCCCTGGTGCGCTTCGCCCGGCTGCTCACCGGCGACGAGCACCGGGCGGACGACCTGGTCCAGGAGGTCCTGGCCAAGGCGTTCGTGCAGTGGCGCCGGGTGGCGGCGGCGCAGCGCCCCGACGTCTACGTGCGCCGGATGCTCGTCAACGCCAACAGCTCGTGGTGGCGGCGGCGCTCCAGCCACGAGGTCACCGCCGCCGAGCCGACCCTGGCCGGCGCGCCCGCGGCCGCCGAGGACATCGGCACCGCGTTCGCCGCCCGCGACGAGCTGTGGCAAATGGTGCTCGCCCTGCCGGTCCGCCAGCGGGCGGTGCTGGTCCTGCGCTACTACGAGGACCTCGATGACGGCGCGATCGCCGAGATCCTCGGCTGCACGACCACCACCGTCCGGACCACCGCGCTGCGCGGCCTGACCACGCTGCGCACCCGCCACCGTCCCGCCCCCAGCGACCTTCCGAGGAGCGCCCGATGAACGACCAGCTCGAGCAGGACCTGGCGACCGCCTTCGGCGAGCACACCGGCGGCGCCGTGGACACCGACGTGCTCGCCGCCGCCGCCACCCGC
This sequence comes from Dactylosporangium sp. NPDC050688, assembly GCF_040654515.1. Classification (NCBI taxonomy): domain Bacteria; kingdom Bacillati; phylum Actinomycetota; class Actinomycetes; order Micromonosporales; family Micromonosporaceae; genus Dactylosporangium; species Dactylosporangium sp. NPDC050688. Next base: position 365,933 of record NZ_JBFAIC010000002.1, on the reverse strand, counting down.
CGGGGCCGGCGCCTGCGGGCCAGGACCTATGCGGTGCGGTGCGCCGCGGTCGCCGCCACCGTCGCGGCCGTCGCCGCCGGGGCCGTCGCCGTGTACCGGTCCCCGACCCCGCCCGCCGTCCCGGGCGTGTCCGCCTCGGCCTCGCCCGCGGAGCTCGACTGGACGCTGCACCCGCCGCCGGGCGGCTGGTCCGTGCCCCCGCCGGTGGTCGCCGGCGGCCCCGCCGACCTGTCGAAGGTCGGCACCGACCCGTCGCTGCTGCACTTCACGGTCGACGGGTCCACCGACGGCGCCACGTACACCACCTGGCGCTCCACCGCGGGGATCGAGACGATCTCGTTCCAGCGGGACTCCGCCGTCTACCGGGTGTCCCTGGCGAAGACGACCGCGCTGCTCGACGATGCGCTGTTCGAGCCGGACCTCGGCGAGTACACGTACGAGCGCTGGCAGATCGCTGCCGGGGTGTGGGCCCAGGTGTACGGCCATGGTGCGCTGGAGTCCGAGATCACGCAGGTCAAATCGGGCCTCCGGTTGGACACGACCCTGCGGTGCACCACCCCGGTCCGGCTCAACGCCCTGCCGGCCGGCGCCCGGCTGCTCGGCTGTGAGACCACCCTCGCCGGCGCCGACCTGCCCGGCCGGCTGCTGTTCTCGAAACTGCGGGTCGGCGAGAACACCGTCGACCGCGCCGAGATCCTGGCGACCAGGCGCGTGCCGTCGGCGTCGCCGGGCACCCTGATGATCAGCGGCCGGCCGGCACGGGTCTTCACCGACGACCGGTTCCGCCCGAGCGTCGAGTTCCCCGACTTCAACGGCCTGACGATCACGCTGGCCGGCACCGGCACGTACAAGGCGCCGGCGCTGATGCAGCTGGCGGAGGCCGTGCGGGTCGGGCAGGACCCGGTGAACCCGGCGACGTGGGCGGAGCGCCCGACTCCCTGAGCGCTCAGGCCTGCACCACGGACACCCCAGCGTCCCGGATCGCGGCCAGCTCGCCGGGGTCGGCGCCGGCGTCGGTGACCAGGACGGACACCGACGCCAGCGGGGCGATCGTGGCCAGGCAGTTGCGGCCGATCTTCGAGCTGTCCGCCACGACGATCACCTGCGCGGCGCGGCGCAGCATGGTGGCGTTGGTATGGGCCTCGATGTCGTCGTGGGTGCTGAGGCCGCCGGCGGCGGTGATGCCGTCGACGCCGATCACCGCCACCTGCAGGTGCAGCCCTTCGAGGGTGCGGTCGGCGATGGGGCCGACGAGCTCGTAGGACTGCGTCCGGGTCACCCCGCCGGTCATGATCAGCTTGAGGCGGGGGAGCAGGGCCAACTCGGCGGCGATGTTGACGGCGTTCGTGACGACGGTGAGGTCGACCCGGGTGGCCAGGAGCCGGGCCAGCAGGTGGGTGGTGGTGCCGCCGGTCAGGCCGATGGTCAGCGGGCCGTGCGGGAGCAGCTCGAAGGCCCGCCGGGCGATCAGCGCCTTCGCCTCGCGGTGCTGGCCGGTGCGGTAGCGGACCGGCAGTTCCGCGACGGCGAGCGCCGGGGACGTCGCGACCGCGCCGCCGTGGGTGCGGGCGAGCAGCTGCTGGTCCTCCAGGCTCTGCAGGTCGCGGCGGATGGTCGCGGTCGACACGCCGAACTCGGTGGCGAGGTCGCCGGCGTCGATGGCGCCGTCGCCGGAGACCCGGGACAGGATCGCGGCGACCCGCTCGGCGCGGCGGCGGCTCACGACGCGACAAACGTGCAGTTCAAAATGTCCACTTGAGCAAGATACCTTGTGAGACGGACATGAATCGCGCAACCCTGAGCGTATGACGGACACCGCGAAGGAGATCGCCAGCCAGCCCGAGACGTGGGCGCGGGCCCTCGACGTCGACGGCGCCGCGCTGGCCGCACCCGGGGAGCGGGTGCTGGTGCTGGGCTGCGGCACCTCGTGGTTCATGGCGCAGAGCCTCGCCGAGCTGCGGGAGGCCGCCGGCTTCGGCGAGACCGACGCCGTGTGCGCCTCGGAGTTCGTGCCGCGGCGCCGGTACGACCGGGTCGTCGCCCTCACCAGGTCGGGCACGTCGACCGAGGTGCTCGAGGCGCTGCGGCAGGTGCCCGCGGGCACGCACCGGGTGGCGGTGACGGCGGTGACCGGCGAGCCGGTCGACGGGCTCGTCGACGAGCGGATCCTGCTCGACTTCGCCGACGAGCGCAGCGTCGTGCAGACCAGGTTCCCCACGACGCTGCTGGCGGTGGCCCGCCACGCGTACGGCGAGGACCTGTCGCACCTGGTCGCCGACGGCCGGGCCGCGCTGGAGGCGGACCTGCCGGGCGACCCGGCGGCCACGCGGCACCTGGTGTTCCTCGGCACCGGCTGGACCGTGGGCCTGGCGCACGAGGCGGCGCTGAAGGTCCGCGAGGCGGCGCAGGCCTGGGCCGAGTCGTATCCGGCGATGGACTACCGGCACGGGCCGGTCGCCGTGGCCGGCGAGCACAGCCTGGTCTGGGCGTTCGGCGCGGTGCCGGGCGCGCTGGACGAGACGGTCCGCGGCGCCGGCGCGACGCCGGTGCGCAACGGCCTGGACCCCCTCGCGCAGCTGGTGCTGGCGCAGCGGTTCGCGGTTGCCCTGGCGGAGCACAAGGGTCTCGACCCGGACCGGCCGCGGCTGCTGACCCGTTCCGTGATCCTGACCCAGCCATGATCGTCACGGTGACGCTGAACCCCGCGCTGGACCTGACGTACACCGTCGACGCGCTGGTGCCGCACGCCACGCACCGCGTCGGCCACGTGGCCGAGCGGGCCGGCGGCAAGGGGCTCAACGTCGCCGGGGTGCTGCACGCGCTCGGCGAGCCGGTCCTGGCCACCGGGCTGCTCGGCGGCGCGACGGGCGCCGCCGTCGAGGCGAGGACGCGGCCCCCGCACAGGTTCACGGCGATCGGCGGCGAGACCCGGCGGACCGTGACGGTGCTGGACGGGGTCGACGCGACCGGGCTGTGGGAGCCGGGGCCGGTCGTCACCGGCGAGGAGTGGGCCGCGTTCCGGGCGCACTACGCGGACCTGGTGAAGGACGCCGCCGTCGTCGTGCTGTCCGGGTCGCTGCCGCAGGGGCTGCCGGCGGACGCGTACGCGCAGCTGGTCCGGCTGGCACAGCGGTACCGCTGCCGCAGCGTGCTCGACACGAGCGGCGAGGCGCTGCGGCTCGGCGCCGCGGCCGGCCCGGACGTGGTCAAGCCCAACGCCGACGAGCTGCGCGCGCTCGGCCCGGACGTGCCCAAGCCCGGCGCCGGCGGGCTGCACGCGCTAGACCCCACGGACACGGCGGTCGTCGAGTCGCACGGGCCGCGGGGGCTGATCGCGCGCACGCCGCAGGGGTCGTGGCGGGCCGCGCCGCCGGAGGTGGTCACCGGCAACCCGACCGGCGCCGGCGACGCGTGTGCTGCGGCGCTCGCCCGCGGCCTGCGCGACGGCACGCCGTGGCCGCGGCTGCTCGCGGACGCGGTCGCCCTGGCCGCCGCCGCGGTCGCCGCGCCGGTCGCCGGCGAGATCGACATCAACCACTACCGAGCGACGAGGGAACGGGTCCATGTTCAGCCCCACGGGTGAGATCGTCGAGGCCGCACGGGCGGCGGGCGTCGGTGTCGGCGCGTTCAACGTCATCACCGTCGAGCACGCCGAGGCGATCGTCGCCGGTGCGGAGGCGGCCGGCCGGCCGGTGGTGCTGCAGATCAGTGAGAACGCGGTGAAGTTCCACGGCGGGCGGCTCGGGCCGATCGCCGCGGCGGCCCGCCGGGTGGCGGAGCTGGCGGCCGTCCCGGTGGGGCTGCACCTGGACCACGTCGAGGACGACGAGCTGTTCGACCAGGCGGCGGCGCACGGGTTCGGCTCGGCCATGTACGACGCCTCCCGGCTGCCGTTCGCCGCGAACGTGGCGGCGACCAGGGCCGCGGCCGCCCGCGGGCACGCCGCCGGGATCTGGGTGGAGAGCGAGCTCGGCGAGGTCGGCGGCAAGGACGGGGCGCACGCGCCGGGGGTGCGCACCGACCCGGTGGAGGCGTCGGCGTACGTCGAGGCGACCGGCGTCGACGCCCTCGCGGTCGCGGTGGGGTCGAGCCACGCCATGACGCGCCGGACGGCGGCGCTCGACCACGCGCTCATCGCCCGGCTGCGGGACGCGGTCACGGTGCCGCTGGTGCTGCACGGCTCGTCGGGCGTGCCGGACGAGGAGCTGCGCACGGCGGTCCGCGGCGGACTGGTGAAGATCAACATCGGTACGGCGCTGAACGTCGCGTTCACCGGCGCGGTCCGCTCGGCACTGCAGGACGCCGCCGTGGTCGACCCGCGCCGGTACCTCAAGGCGGCGAGGGCGGCCATGGCCGACACCGTGACGCACGCATTGCGCGTCGTGACCGAGCTTTAGGCCACCTTTACGTTCGACTTCAACGCGTGGGAGCCCGAGGAACTGGCCCGGCGGGTCCGGGACTGCCTCGACCAGGGCTACAAGTGCAACTCGGCGGGCAATTTCTAGCCTGCCGCGGCTCGCTGAGGCCCACCCGCCGCCACGGGTGGGCCTTTGCGCATGCCTCACAGGCGTTGCCCTCGCCGGGGCGGCGGCCGAGGCGGCGCCGGGCAGGTCGTCGAAGTTGAGGACCGCGCTCGTCGGGGTGCTCGCGGCGCTGGTCATCGGCGGTGGCGGGCTGGCCGGGGTGATGTACGGGGATTTCGTCGCGCCGGGCGGCAGCGGCGGTCAGGTCACGCGGCGTCTGCAGACCGGGACGGTCACGGCGGTGAGCGCCGACGGGCACGCACCACCTTCGTGGTCACGTCGTCCACCGCGGCCGGCGGAGCCGTGATCGCCGACGTGCAGGTCGGCGACACGGTGACCGTGGCCGGCACGCTCAGCGGCGACACCGCCACCTCGATCAGCGACTCGACGCTCAACCGGGCCGTCGGCGATCAGCAGGGCGGCCAGCCTCCGTCGAACTGACGGTAGCTGCCGGCGGAACGCTGATGGGCGGGCGGCGGCCGGCGCGGGTGGCGGTCAGACCGTGGCGAGGGCCCGGCTGCACAGCGTGCGGGCCCACTGGATGCGGTCGAGCGCGACCTCGGGGCGGTCGCCGAAGACCTCGGCGGCACGGGCGTAGCACTCGTCCGGACCGAGCTGGTCAAGGGTCCGGTCGACGGTGTCCCGGACGGTCGCGTCGTCCAGGTCGGCGTGGTTGGGGGTGTCGGAGACGAACAGGGCCATGCACAGGACCGGATCGACCAGGCAGGTCGTCATGGTGGTTCACCTCTCACAGAGGTTCGCTGGTGTCCTGTCCACCGTCGCTCGGGTGAGGGGGCGGGGCATCTGCGCCAGCATGCGTCCGGCCCTGCGGGTTTTCCGACCCGGGCATACCCGCTGGCCGCCACCGGCTCCTCAACTGGCCTCACCCCCGCCGGGTGTGCCGTCGACCGGGATCTTGATCTCCAGCGTGGTGCCGTTGCCGGGGCGGCTGGCGATGTGCATCGCGCCACCGAGCGCGGCCACCCGGTCGTCGAGGCCGAGCAGGCCGGTGCCGGTGTGCGGGTCGGCGCCGCCGACGCCGTCGTCCTCGATCGAGAGGTCCAGCGCGTGGCCGCCGTCGTCGGTGTCCACGATCGAGCCGCGGATGTGGATGAGCGTCGCCTGGGCGTGCCGGATCGCGTTGGTGAGGGCCTCCGCCACCACGTAGTAGGCGCCGATCTCGATCTTCGTGTCGAGGCGGGACGGCAGTGTGAGGCGCAGCTCCACCGGTACCGGCGACCGCCGGCCGAGCGACTTGATGGCCGGTACCAGCCCTCCTTCGGAAAGGATCGAGGGGTGGATGCCGCGGGCCAGCTCGCGCAGCTCGTCGATCGCCTCGGCCAGGTCGGTGCCGATCGCGCGCAGCCGGTCCCGCACCTCGTCCTCGACCTGGGTCTCGGTGGCCCGCAGCTGCAGCAGCAGCGCGATGAGCCGCTGCTGGGTGCCGTCGTGCAGGTCGCGCTCGATCCGGCGGCGGCTCTCGTCGGTCGCGGCGACGATCCGCGCGCGGGAGGCGGTGAGGTCGGCGCGGGCCTGCGTGTTGGCGATCGCGCTGGCGACGAGGTCGGTGAACTCGGCGGCGCGGGTGGCGTCGTGCTCCAGCAGCGGCCGGGAGCCGGTCGACAGGGCCTTCAGCACGCCCCAGGTCCGGCCGGCGACCAGGACCGGCGCGCCGACCGCGGAGCGGATCGCGCTGTCGCCGAACTTGTGGGCGAGGAAGCCCGTGCTCTCGGGCCCTTCGATCCGGACCGGCTTACCGGAGTGCCAGACCCGCCGGCTGACGCCCCCGCGATCCAGGCTGACCTTGCCCAGCGCGATGCGGTGCTCGGCGTCCCAGCTCCAGCTGGCCACGACGGTGGCGCCGCCGTCGGGCTCGAAGCGCAGCAGGGCGGTGGCGTCGGCACCGAAGAGCTTGCCGGCCTCCTCGGTGACGGCGCCGAACACGACCTCGGCCGGCCGGCCCTTTGCCGCGACGGTCGCCACCCGGCGCAGCGCCGCCTGCTCGGCGGCCACCGACCTGAGCGTGGCACGGCTCTGCTCCAGCACACTGACCATCGAGTTGAACGTGCGCTGCATGATGCCGATCTCCACCGGGCCGTCGGTGGCGACGCGGATGCTCAGGTCGCCGCGGGCCACCTTGTCGGCGGCCGACACCAGCCGGTGCAGCGGGCGGGCCACCATCACCGCGAGCGATCTGGTGAGGATGGCGACGCCGAGCAGCGACGTGGCGAAGCCGGCGATCCCGGCGACGAGCGCCTGCTGCCCGGCGATCATCGCCTCCTGCCGGCCCTGCTCGACGATCGTGCGCTGGGCGTCGGCGAAGTCGTCGAACTGCTGCCGCAGCGCGGAGATCTGCCGCTGACCGGCGAGGATCGACTCGGCGTTGAAGTTCTTCGGCACGGCGCCCTCCTCCATGGCGATGGACGGGTCGGCGTAGTCGTCGAGGTACGCGGTGATGTCCTCGTTGATCTGGGCGATGCGGGCGGACTGGGCGGGGTCGCCGGCGACGGCCTCCGCCAGCTCCTCCTGCCGGGCGGGCACCTGCTCCTGCGCCGCCTTCCACGGCACCAGCAGCGCGGGATCGCGGGTGAGTGCGAAGCCGCGCCGGCCCGCCTCCACGTCCAGCAGGAGCCGTTCGAGGGTGGTGGCGGCCGAGACCGCCTGCTCCGCCCGGCTGACCGCGATCACGGACTCGCGGAGCTGGTACACCGACAGCAGGATCGCCGCGAACGCCGAGCTGATCAGCAGTGTGAACAGCGCGCAGATCACCCCCAGGCGGAGCGTCAACCCCCCGTGCATGGGGGTGTCCTACCCCCTTCCGCGGGGATATGTTGGGTTTGATGACATCTGTGGTGGTCGCCGACGACGACGTCCTGCTTCGCGAGGGGCTTGCCAGCCTGCTCGACCGGCACGGCTATACCGTGGCCGGAGTCGCGGACGACGGCACGCACCTGCTGGAGCTGGTCGAGGAGGTCAAGCCGGACCTGGCGGTGGTGGACATCCGCATGCCCCCGACGCACACCACCGAAGGGCTGGCCGCGGCCCGGGAGATCAGGGTGCGGTTCCCGTCGGTGGCGATTCTCGTGCTGTCGGCGTTCGTCGAGGTGGAGCACGCGATCGAGCTGCTGGCCAGCGGCGAGCGGATCGGCTACCTGCTCAAGACCCGGATCACCGACGTCGAGGAGTTCCTGGAGACGCTGCACCGGGTGCAGGACGGCGGGACGGTGGTCGACCCGGCGGTCGTGCAGGAGCTGGTCGCCGCGCACCGGCGCAAGGACCCGCTCGACGTGCTCAGCCCCCGGGAGCGGGAGGTGCTCGCGCTGATGGCGGAGGGCCGCTCCAACGCGGGCGTGGCCAAGCAGTTGTGGGTCACCGAGGGCACGGTGGAGAAGCACGTCCGGTCGATCCTGACCAAGCTCGATTTGCCCGAGACCGACGAGACGCACCGCAGGGTCCTCGCCGTGCTTACGTTTCTCGAAGCTGCGTCAGCAGGCATTTGATCGCGGCGGCGGACAGATGCTCCTTCGGCAGGAAGCCGATGGCTTTGCTGTCCGCGAGCAGGTCGGCGACCTCCTCCGCGCCGAACGCCGACACCATGATCACCGGACTGGAGTCGATGCGCGCCGCGAGGTCGAAGCCGCTCTCCTCGCCGAGGCCGACGTCCACCAGGACCACGTCCGGCGCCTGCTCGTCCACTGCCTGCAGTGCCTGCTGGCTGTTCGCCGCATCAGCGACGACGGCGATGCCCTGCGCGGTCAGCAGACGCCTGGCACCCGCCCGGAAGCGCTCCGAGTCGTCGACGATGACGCAGCGGATCGTCATACCTTGAACGCTGCCAGGCGCGGCCGTCGCCGGCCTTGCGGCTAACGGGAAAGCGCAGACTTCACCCGCCCGCCCGCCCGCCCGCCCGCCCGCCCGCCCGCCCGCCCGCCAGGCCAGGCCCGGCGACGGGGCGCCGGCCACCCGGACGGTTGCTCCGCGCGGGACCGCTCGTCGGTGGTCTTGCTTGCTTGATCGAAGTCGTGTGGTGGTCGTCCGGACGGCCGGAGCGCGACTTTGTCAGGTGGAGACCGGCGTGGAGGCCGGCTCGGCAGCCCGCTCAGCCGCGGCGGGGCGGTGCGCGGCGCGCACCCCCGCCAGGCCCGCGAGGACCAGGCCGAGGGCCGCCCAGCCGAGCAGCACCCAGACGTGCGGCGCCGCCGCGTGGCCGTCGAAGAACGCGGTGCTGCGCAGCAGCGAGCCCGCTGCCCCCGGCGGGAGGTACTGGCCGAACGTGCCCCAGCCCGAGGGCAGCATCTGCGGGGCGCTGCTCAGCCCCGACAGGGGGTTTCCCAGCAGCATCATGGTCGCCGCGCCCAGCCCCAGGCCCGCCGCGCCGAGCAGCGACTCCAAGCCGAGGATGGTCAGCGCGGTGGCGGCGATGCCCAGGGCGACGGCGCCGGTGTTGAGCCAGTACGACCCCTCCAGGGAGCCGAGCCAGAACTGCAGGATCGCGGTGAGGGCGAGCGCGCCGGTGACGCTGAAGGCGACCGCCCCGGCGAGGCGGCGGGCGAGGCCGGCGACGAGGCTGGTGAGCAGCCCGGCGGCGGCGATCCCGCCGAGGACCAGCGGCAGCGCCCCGGCGGCCAGGCCGGCGCCGCGCGGGTCGTCGGCGGGCAGCGGGACCAGGTCGCGGACCGGCACGCCGGCGTCGGTGCCGCCGAGCGCCTGCGCCACCTGCTGGAGCGCCTGGGCGACGGCGGGGCTGGCGGCCGAGGCGATGATCAGTTGCGGGCGGCCGGTGGAGACGTCGATCGCGCCGTACACCTCCCGGTCCAGGATGAGCCGCTCGGCCGCGGCGGTGCCGTCCACCACGGTCACGTCGAACGTGCCCGGGCGCTTCGCGGCCAGCTGCTGGGCGACCTGCGCGGTGACCGCGGGCGGTCCGGCGACGGCGATCGGGATGTCGTGCACGCTCGAGCGGGTCGCCGGCCAGGCGAACGCGACCATGATGACGCTGAGCAACGCGGTCAGCAGGAGCGCGATCGCGCCGACGCGGGGCCAGGGCGTCCGTGGTGCGGTGGTGGTCATCGGAGTCTCCTAAAAAGGAACGCTCGTTCGCTTAACTCCGAGCATGTGACGCCGCAGGCGCCGCGTCAAGAACGAACGTTCGCTTTGACGCCGTGGTGTACGACACGTCCCGCCGCCTCCGGCATCGTGAAGACGAACCGGGAGCCGCCGCCCGGGTTGTCCACCACCCCGATCGAGCCGCCGTGCCGCTCCACGATCCGCTTGCAGATCGCCAGGCCGAGGCCGGTGCCGGCGTACCCGGCGGAGCGGTGCGCCCGGTGGAAGTTGTTGAAGACCGCCTCGTGCTGCCCCGCGGGGATGCCGATGCCGTTGTCGGAGATCTCGACCCGCACGAACCCTGCGCCGGCGCGCACCGAGCCGATCTCGATGCGCGGGACGACCCCGGGCGCGGTGTACTTCACCGCGTTGCCGATCAGGTTGTCGATCAGCTGCCGCAGCAGCACCGGGTCTGCGTGCACGTCGTGCAGCCGGCCGAGCTCGAACACCGGCGCCGGCGTGGCGGCCGCCGCCGCCAGGTCGGCCCGGGCCGTCGCCACGTCCACGACCAGGTCCCGCAGCGCCACGTCCACCGGCGCGATGACCGCGTTGCGGGTGGTGGTGTACGCGAGGAGATCGTTGATCAGGTGCCGCATCCGTCCCGAGGCACGCACGATCCGGCTGAGGCTGTCGGCCGCGTCGCGCTGCTCGGCGGTGTCCGGCATGGCGCGCAGCGTGTCCTCCAGGTTCTCCGCCCAGCCGTCGATCGTGGTCAGCGGGTTGAGCAGGTCGTGCGCGACCACACCGGCGAAGGACGCCAGCTCGTCGCGCTGCCGCCGCTCGGCCGTGACGTCGTGGAAGACGACCACCACGCCGTCGTCGCCGTGCAGCCGCCGCGCGCTGACGCTCAGGATCCGGCCCTCCGGCACGCCGCTGTTGCGCGCCAGCAGCTCCAGGTCGTGCACGTCCTCGCCGGCGAAGGCCCTGGCGTGCGCCGTCTCCTCCGGCGCCAGCTCGGTGCCGTCCGGATGGAACAGCCCGTAGTGGCGGGTGCCGCTGGTGACGCCGCCGAGCAGCGCGACCGACGCGGGGTTGCGCATGGCCCAGCCGCCGTCGGACCGGATCACCGCCACGCCGTCGCTCATCGAGTCGACGATGGCGGTGAGCAGCCGGGCCTGCGCCGCGGCGGCCCGGCCGGTCTCGGTGAGCCGCCGCAGCAGCTCGGCCCGCTCGTCACGGCCCAGCGCGATCGACAGCCCGACGATGGCGACCATGCCGACGAACGCCTGCGCGACCAGCGCCCGTGCCTGGTGCGACACGATCGTGGCGAACGGGCCGTCGCCGTGCAGCGTGAAGAGCACCGCCACGGCGCCCAGGCACAGGTCGTGCACGGCCACGAACGTGGTGTGCAGTCGCAGCGCCGCCCACACCGTCACCGCGAGCAGCGGAAACGCCAGCGGCAGGCCATGGTTGAGGGCGAAGCCGACGGCGTACGCGCTGAGCGAGCACGCGATCAGCGCCACGTACTCGGCCAACCGCAGCGGCGCGGGCCACCGGGGCCGCCGGCCCTCGTGCCAGTGGTGGCCGACGCGCAGCCCGAGGGCCACGATCAGCAGGATGCTCACCGTGTTGCGGGTGAACCAGATGGCCGCGTCCAGCCACTCGACGTGCCCGGAGACCAGCCACACCGCCGGCGGCCCGATCGCGCAGCCGGCCAGGGCCCCCGCCGCCGTGGCGAGCAGCAGCCGCCACAGGTCGGCCGAGCGGGCCATCGGCGCGTCGCCGCCGGCGCCCCACAGGTGCGGGCTGACCCGGGCGTGCACCCGCAGGAACACCGCCACCTGGGTCAGGTTGGCTACCACGAACCACAGCGCCAGCGCCGGCGGGGCGCCGGTCGCCGTGTTCACGACCAGGATGACGACCGCCAGCATGACCGGGTCGGCCCAGCGCAGCCGCGCCCGGCACTGCATGCTGAACCACAGCACGGTGACCCCGGCGGCCGGCCACACCAGGCTCAGGCTGGTGCCGTCCATGATGGTCAGCCGTCCCGCGAACGTGGCCAGGAGGCAGAGCACGGACCACGCCGCGGTCCGCGCGAGCGAGCGCGTCATCCAGGCACCAGCACCAGGTCGAGCGCGGTGCGCAGGCTCTCCGTGGTGAAGGGTTTTCGCAGGTACAGCGCCCCGGAGGCGCGCACGCGCGCCACCACCGTGCCGTCCCACAGCACGGTCAGGAACATGGCGGGCAGGTCGGCCCGGATCAGGCGCAGCCGGTCCAGCAGCTCGATGCCGTCCATCCCGGGCAGGTCCACGTCGAGGACCGCCGCCTCGGGCAGCCCGTGCCGGGCCACCGCCGCGAGGGCCTCCGCCCCGCTGGCCGCCGCCAGCACCTCGTGCCCGTCGGCCCGCAGCCGCTTGACGAGCAGCTCAAGGACGTCCTGCTCGTCGTCCACGACCAGAATCCGCGCCATGCCGGCCCCCTCGCCTGTCTTCCTGCTGATCGACAGGCGGGAGGCAGGGTTGAGTTCGGTGCGGTAACCCGAGCCGGGGCGCCTGAGCGGAAAAACCCGTGCCGGCCCGTCAACGGTCGTGCCGTCCCGCGGCCTCTGTGTGGTGACATGGTCCGACAGAGGGGACGAGGCGTGGTGACCCTGCAACCACCCGAGGTCCACGTCGTGGGCTTCGAGGCGTTCGTCGCCGCCCGCGGCGCGGCCCTGGTGCGCTTCGCGATCCTGCTCACCGGCGACGACCACCGGGCCGAGGACCTCGTGCAGGAGGCGCTGGCGAAGGCGTACCTGCGCAGCCATCCGGTAGCAGCGACCCGTGGACAGCGTCAGGCGGCGAGGAGGGCCAGCGCGAGCACGCAGTGCGCGGCGACGCCGGCCCTGACGCTGTCCAGGCGGACCGTCACCGCCGCCACGACCACGTGCATGACCAGCACGAACGCGAACGACCCGGACAGCGCGAACGGCAGGGCGAACGGCAGCGCCGACAGCCCGGCCGACACGAGCACCGCGGGGGCGCCGCTGACCGGCAGCCGCGGCAGCAGGTACCCGCGGCAGTACACCTCCTGCGCTCCGGCGACCAGGAGCAGCCAGGCGGAGCGCTGCTCCACGCCGAGCAGCATGGCCACGCCGAGCCCGATCGCGCCCAGGCTCGGCAGCAGCATCAGGTACCGGCGCGGGGGCAGCCGGCGCGGCAACCCCAGGACCGCCGGCAGCGCCGCCACCGACCAGCGGCCGGTGGCCCGGTGCGCGGCGTGCAGCAGCAGCCCCAGCTGCGCCGGCAGGAGCACGAACACGACGGCAAGGGCCGCCGCCGGCCGCGGCGGCACGTCGAGGGCGCGCAGCAGCGCCGCCGCAGCGAAGGCCACGGCGACCGGCAGGAGGTGCAGGGCGAGCGCCCCGGGCCAGGTGAACCGCTGGACCGGCGGCCGCGCGGCGCGGGTCCCGGCGCTCCGGGTCATCGTCACGGTCATGGATGTGACGCTATGGAAAACGGCCCGGCGGTCCCAGCCCGCTGACTACCGTGTCGAGGGTATGGCTGGCCATACCAAGAAATCATCGAGGGCCGTGTCGGATCCGGATCGCGCCGTTCGAGGTACCGGTGAAGCCACCCACTGACAGGAGATGGACATGCGCTACCTCGTGCTGCTGAAGGGGACGACCCCTGGCACCCCGCCCCCGCCGGAGCTGATGGCCGCGATCATGCAGCTGGGGGAGGAGGCCACCGCCGCCGGCGCGCTGCTGGACACCGCGGGCCTCGCACCGAGCGCCGACAGCGCCCGGGTGACCGTCACCGGCGGCGCGCTGGACGTGGTCGACGGGCCGTTCGCCGAGACCAAGGAGATGATCAGCTACGCGCTGTACCAGGTGCGGACGAAGGCCGAGGCCACGGAGTGGACGACCCGGTTCGTGAAGCTGCACCGTGACCTGTGGCCCGGCTGGGAGGGCGAGGCCGAGGCCCACCGCGTCTTCGGCCCGGAGGACTTCAGCCCGGCGGGATGACCGCGTCCGGGACGGGCGCCAAGAACGCCTCGTCCGGCGGCGCCTGCACGGTGACCCGCTCGCCGTCCAGGTCGAACGACAGCCGCCACGCGTGCAGGTGCGTGCGTCCCGTCGCGGCCTTGTCGAACAGCGGGTCGTGCAGGATCGGGTGACCGATCCAGGCCAGGTGCACCCGGATCTGGTGGCGCCGGCCCGTCAGCGGGTTGGCGACCACCAGGGCGTGCCGCTCGTCCTGCCACAGCACCCGCAGCTCGGTCACCGACGGGTACGTCGGCACCTGGTCGAACACGGCCCCGGTCGGCACCGACCAGGTGCCGGCTTCGCCGTCGGTGCCGGCCACGATGCTCTCCCGGGGCGCCGCGATCCTGACCCGGTTCTTGCGCCCGACGCTCAGCGGCAGGTCGACCCGGCCGGTGGCGGGCAGCCCGCCGGGGGTCACCACCGCCAGGTACGCCTTCTCCACGGTCCGCTTGTTGAACTGCCGGGTCAGCCCGCCGTGCGCGGCGAGGTCCTTGGCGAACAGGATCACGCCGGAGGTGACCTTGTCGATGCGGTGCACCGGGTACAGGGTCTCGCCCGCCTCAGCGGCCATCCGGACCAGGTCGGACTCGTGCCGCTCGCCCATGACGGACACCCCGACGGGCTTGTCCAGCGCCAGCACCGTGTCGCTCTCGAACAGCGCACGCTTCCGGTAGTCCGCCCACATCGCCCTAACATACGGTGGTGGAGGAGTACCGCCGCGAGCTGGAGGTCCACTGTTACCGGATGCTCGGCTCGGTGCACGAGGCCGAGGATCTGGTGCAGGAGACCTACCTCAAGGCGTGGCGGGCCCGCGACGGGTTCGACGGGCGGTCCTCGGTGCGCACGTGGCTGTACCGGATCGCCACCAACGCCTGCCTCGACGCGCTGAAGGCCCGCCCCCGCCGGGCGCTGCCCGTCGACCTGGGGCCCGGCGAGCCGGAGCACTGGCTGGAGCCGATCCCCGACGCGGTCCTGGACGCCGCCGGGCCTGAGGCGGCCGCGGTCGCGCGGGAGGGCGTCGAGCTCGCGTTCCTCGCCGCGCTGCAGCACCTGCCGCCCCGGCAGCGGGCCGTGCTGATTCTGCGGGACGTGCTCGACTGGTCCGCGGCGGAGACCGCGACGCTACTGGAGATGACCGTCCCGGCGGTCAACAGCGCCCTGCAACGGGCCAAGGCGCGAGTGCCCGCCGCGGGTCCCGCCGTCGGGCCCGCCACCGCCGCCGAGCACGAGGTCGCCCGCCGCTACGCCGACGCGTTCCAGCGGGCCGACATCCCCGCCATGGTCAGCCTGCTGGCGCAGGACGCGCGGGCCGCCATGCCGCCGTGGCGCAGCTGGTACCAGGGGAAGGACGCCATCGAAGCGTCCCTGCGGGAGGGCCGCCCCGGCCTGGGTGCGATCAGGGTCCGCTGCACGGGCGCCAACCGCAGGCCGGCGGTCGTGGCGCACGTCCGCTTGGAGGGTTCGTCGGAGTGGCAGCCGTTCGCGGTGTCGGTGCTGTGGATCGCCGGCGGGCTGATCACCGACATGGTCGCCTTCCACGACCCCGCCGTGGTCGCGGTCTTCGAGCGCGCGCCGGCCTGAGGATGCCGCCCGGCGCCGCGGGCGCCCGCGTCTTCGCCCCAGCCGTCCGCGGCCGGCGGGGCGGGCACCGTGGTGTCCGTCGCAGTGACCGCCGTGTTTGCCCGCCGGCGGTCGCGGGCACCCAGACAGTGCACGACAGGACCAGAAACGGAAGGATCAGCGATGAGCTTCACGGACAAGGTCGAGCACAAGGCTGAAGAGCTCAAGGGCGCCGCCAAGGAGAAGTACGGCGACGCCACCGACAACGAGCGGCTGCAGGCCGAAGGTGCCGCCGAGCGTGCCGCCGCCAAGGCGAAGCAGGCCGGTGACCACGTCAAGGACGCCGGCGCGGACGTGCGCGACGCGCTCGCCAGCTGAACCTGACACCCATCGGGGCCGCCCCAGCACCACGGGGTGGCCCCGAAGTCTGTCCGGGTCCGGGTTCAGGACGCCACCGACAGGCCCGTGCAGATCAGCATGACCAGGCCGACGGCGAGGTCGTTGGCGGTCGGCGCGCTCCAGCCGTACTGCAGGACCAGCGGCGCGACCAGCAGCCAGCCGGCGAGCCCGGCGGTCACCCACGCGAGGGCCGGGGTGGGGCGCAGCAGCCGGACCATGGTGACGATCGCGACGGCGATGCCGACGACCGTGTCACCCCAGAACACGTCGTACCGGGCGGCGCCGATGTACCCGATCGGCACCGCGGACACCACCAGCCACACCGCGGCCAGGAACACCACGGCGAGGAACGGGGCCGGGGAGGACTCCCGGCGTTCGGTGCGCTCCTCGACGTCGGCGGTCACCCGGGCGTGCGCGGGAGTCGTGAAATCCTGGTCGGAGATGAAGCTGGTCATCGCCCGAACCTTCCGCGGCCCGGGATGAGCCGTGCTCACCTCCCCGGAGTGCTCTCGTTCCACGAGCGGTCCAGCGCCGTCACGCAGTAGGTGCCGGCGGCGTCGGGCACGGTGATCTCGCCGTTGCCGCCGCGGCGCACCGCCAGCAGGTCGGCGTTGTCGCCGCGCACCTGGTACACGGCCGAGCTGGTGCCCTTGCCCTGCCACGTGAGCTTCGTGCCGGACACGGTCACCTTCGGCGCCGGCGGGATGTCGGAGGGCAGCTGCGCCATGATCGGCGGCAGCGCCGGCGTGTTGTAGAAGTTGGCCGCGTACCGGGTGACCGAGCCCAGCGCGTCGCTGCGCATGCTCTTGGCGCTGAAGTGGACGCTACCGCTGACCTGCGGATACTTGCGGTTCAGGGCGAGCTGGCGGTCCAGTTCGCCGGCGTCGGACCAGGCGCCGGACTGCCCGACGCGGTAGTCGGCCTGCCCGATCCACAGCTGCACGTCGGTGTCCTTGACCACGTCCACCCACCAGGGCAGCAGCTTGGCGTAGTCGGCGACGTCGAAGCCGATGTGCCAGTACAGCTGCGGCACGATGTAGTCGAGCCACTCCCGCTGCACCCACAGCCGGGTGTCGGCGTAGATCTCGTCGTAGGACTGCAGGCCGCGGGTCGGTGAGCCGGCCGGGTCGGTCCGGTCGTTGCGCCAGATGCCGAACGGGCTGATGCCGAACTTCACCCACGGCTTGAGCTTGCGGATCTTGTCGTGCATCTCCTGGACGAGCTTGTTGACGTTGTCGCGGCGCCAGTCCGCGCGGCTCTTGCCGCCGCCGTACTGGGCGTACGCCGCGCCGTCCGGGTACTCCTGCTTGCCCACCGGGTACTGGTAGAAAAAGTCGTCGAAGTGCACGCCGTCGATGTCGTAGTGCTTGACCGCCTCGAGCATCGAGTCCTCGACGAACTCCCGCGCGGCCGGGATGCCCGGGTTGAAGTGCAGGCGGCTGCCGGTGGTCCCGGCCGCCGGGTAGACGACCGCCCACTCGGGGTGCTGGCGCAGCGGGTGGTCCGGGGCGAGCGCGTCGAGATCGGGCCCGGCCCCGCTCGGCGCGGGCTGGCTGCCCCGGTACGGGTTGAACCAGGCGTGGAACTCCAGCCCGCGGGTGTGGGTCTCGTCGATCATCCAGCGCATCAGGTCGAAGCCGGGGGCCTTGCCGCGGACCCCGGTGATCCACTCCGACCAGGGCGCGTACGCGGACGGCCACAGCGCGTCACCACTGGGGCGCACGTGCACGAAGACCGCGTTGAGGTTGCGCTTCGTGGCAAGGTCGAGCCAGCCGAGGTACTCCGACTTGATCTGCTCGTCGGGCAGGCCGGGGCGGCTCGGCCAGTCGATGTTCTCGACCGTGGTGATCCAGATGCCGCGCAGCTCCCGCGGCGCGCGCAGCGGCTTGCCGTCGCAGCGCAGGTCGGTGCGGGTCTGGGACCGGTCGGCCCGGTTGTTGTCGCGCCCCGACGGGGTCGCGGTCGAGGCGGCCGAGTTGACCCAGACGGCCCGGACGGCGCCGACGCCGGCGACCACCGCGAGGACGATGCCGATCACGATCGGTAACACCGGGGGACGGCGGGGCAGGCTGTGACGCACGTCGACCAGTCTGCCCGGCCCCGAAGCCCCCATTGCAAGTGATTCAGGAACTTCTGGACGAAGAGGGGAGGGACTGGTCCTCCAGTTCCGCCAGGAGCCGGGCGGTGGCCTGCTCGACCGCGGCGTCCACGAGGCGCCGCTCCGCCACGACGGTGTCCAGGCCGTCGCCGGCGATCTCCCGCGCCGCCCCGGCGACGCGCAGCTCCTGCTCATGGCGTTTCGTCGCGCTCAGCTCCCGGCCGCGGGCGGCGCGCGCCTCGGTGCGCTCGTACGCGTTGCCGTGCGAGACCAGCTTCAGCCACACCGCGGCGCAGTCCAGGCAGACCAGCAGCGCGGCGACGCCGAGGTAGAAGAAGCCGAAGCCCCAGAAGTCGCTCTTGACCAGGTGCCACATGGCGGTCGTGCGGGCGCCGAACCCGGCGCCGGCCTCGACCGAGCGCCGGTTGTCGCTGCGTTGCCCGGCGATCTGCTCGTTGAGCGTCGCCACCTGTTCCGCCCGGTCCAGCCGGGCGCTGCGCTGGGTCTGCTGCAGCGCGGCGGCCTCGTCGTCGAGCCGGGTGGCCTCCGCGCTGAGCGCCCGGGACTGCCGCACGAGGGTGTCGCAGAAGCCGCCCGCCGGGCAGCCGGCCCGCCGGGTGACGCCGTCGGCGCGGGAGTCGGCCAGGGCGCGGTCGTACACCTCGGCGGCCTCCGCCCGTTTCGCCGCGGCGAGCCGGTGCAGCTCGGCGACCGCGGCGTCGTCGGCGGCGTCCTGCGCGCGCAGCGCGGCGACCTGCTCGGTGAACGTGGCGATCGCACCGGTCCGCTCCAGCTGGATGAGCTGCCGGTTGTGCACGGTGCCGAGGTACGCGTCGATCTCGCCCTTGTACCGGGCGAGCATCAGCGGTTCGGTGATCACGACGGCGAACAGCAGGGCGAGCAGCAGCCGCCCGGCGTAGAGGCCGGCCGTGCGCCGGCGCAGCAGCAGCCGCGGGTCGGCGGACTCGAGGTTGTCGTAGCTGACCGCGACCCTGCCGACGACGGCCCGGTCGTAGGCGATCACGGCGGCGGCGACGGGCGGCCCGACCAGCCACTGCCACCAGGGGTGGGCGTAGTTGGTGCTCGCGTCGATGAAGGCCGCGGCACCGACGATCGCGTACACGCCGTACAGCAGGATGAAGACCCCGATCGAGCGGTACAGCGCGCGGTCGGTGTGCGTGCGCACGCTGGCGGGGTTCACGTTGGCGACCCTGAGGAGGAACGTACGGCCGGCCATGACCTGACGGTACGCGAGCATTAGTCGCGTTTATTGCGTTTTCGCCAACCCCTCCAGTTCCGATCAGGCGGTGCCGACCGGTGATCCGTTGGGTAGCAACGAGTCTTCGTATCCGTCTTTGCTGGCCAGGTAGATGACGAAGCCCCACCGGTTGGCGTAGCCGCCGTAGCGCGGCCGGCATAGGGGCAGGGTGGTGCCGTCGGCGAGTTCATCGGTGATGTGGGCGAACTGTCCCTGTTGCCGATCGCGAATGGGATGCGTTCGGCGCCGGCCCTGCGCGCCCGCCCGGTATGGTTGACCGCCTCGCAACGGCACTAGCTGAAGAAGATCGCCCAGGGTCGCAAGAGGCCCGCACCGGGGGCAGGCTGCGGGCGCAGATCGTGCTGGACGCGGCCGGTGACTACACCAACGCCGCGTGGCGATGCTCCACATAGGACGAAGCCCCAGGGGGCCTCCGCATAGTGGGATTCGTCACCACAGGCGCGGGCGGACGGGACCGAGTGGCGGATCAGGGGCCGGAGCTGTGGGTGTTGCCTCGAATGCTTTGTGCACGGCAAATTCGCGATGCCTTGACCGGCTCATGCCCGGACCTTAATACTTCAGACAAATTGTGGCCTGAAGGCATGCCGGTGTGCCGAGTTGGTGTGCCGAGAAGGCCAACGCACAAGTCAAGACATCCGGATCCGTGGCCGCGGAGCCGAGGTTTGAGGTGAGGACGAGGATGGAACCGACCCGCCAGAACGAAACCACGACTCACCGGAACCCCCGACACAGGCAATCGGATCAACCGGATCGACCGGATCAACCTGGTTGGTGGCAGGGTCGTCGGGCTGTCCTTGTGGTGGCGGCTGTCGTTCTCGCCGCCGGGGTCTTGTTGGCGGTGTCACTGGATGACTCCGGGGTCGATCCGGCCGACACCCGCCGCCCCGTCGCGATTGAGGACGAGGTCAGCTGGTCGGACGAGTTCGAGGGGGCTGCCGGAACGTTGCCGGCCGCCGCGAACTGGAAGTTCGCTATCGGCGGCGGTGGCTGGGGCAACGAGGAACTGCAGTACTACACCAACAGCCCGAACAATGTGTCACTCGACGGCAAGGGCAACCTCGTCATCACGGCGCGGAAGGAGAACCCGTCCGGTTACGACTGCTGGTATGGCAAGTGTGAGTACACCTCCGCCAGGATCCTCACCAAGGGCCTCTTCGAGCAGAAGTACGGCCGCTTCGAGATGCGGGCGAAGTTTCCCGGCGCCGGCAAGGGCTACTGGCCGTCGATGTGGATGCTGGGCAACGACATCGACACCGTTGACTGGCCGCAGAGCGGCGAGATCGACGTTGTGGAGATCGTGGGCTCGAAGCCCGGCGAGGCGGTGGGCAGCATGCACGGCCCTGGATACAATGGCAAGGAGAACTGCTGCGTCAACGGTAACTACCACCTCCCGAACGGCGCCAGCTTCAGTGACGACTTCCACGTCTTCGCGGTCGACTGGGCGGCTGACTCGATTACCTGGTGGGTCGACAACGTAGCGTACTCCCGCAAGACTCCGGCCGACATCTTCGGCAAGAAGTGGGTCTTTGACCATCCGTTCTACATCCTGCTGAACTTCGCCGTCGGTGGGAACATGCCGGGCAATCCGGAGGGCGGCACGCAATTCCCTGCGATGTATGTCGTGGATTACGTCCGGGCGTATGACGCTCCGGGCCAACGCGGCCCGAAGCCCGCGACAACGCCCGCGAAGACCGAACCGGCCGAGGAGACCGCATCGCCCGCCCTTAGCCCGTCGGCCAGCACGACCAGCACGGCCAGCACGACCGCCACCACCGCTGCGCCCACTCGCACCACCACGCCTCCCAAGGGCGGCCAGAGCGCGGCGCCCACCAACGGCGGTGTGCTCAACATCAATAGCCAGAAGTGCCTCGACATCCCCGGCAGCAAGGCGGTTGACGGGCAGGACGTGCAGATCTGGGAGTGCCAGGGCCTACCGGGGCAGAAGTGGACCTTCGAAAGCGACGGAAGGTTGCGGTCGATGGGCATCTGTCTGGATGTGGCGCATAACAATACCGACAACGGGACGAGGATCCAGACGGTCTGGTGCAACGACAGTGGGGCGAATCAGTTCAAACTGACCGCGTCTGGAGAGCTGATCAATCCGCCAAGCGGCAAGTGCGTCGATGTCAAAGGGCAGGGAACCGCAAACGGTACGAAGCTCGTTCTCTGGGATTGTAACGGCAGCGCCAGCCAGAAATGGCGCCGCTGATCCCGGTGGCGTCGGCGAACGTCTTGATCGAGCTGTCGAGCGCCGCGTTCGCCGCTGTCGAGTACAGCTTCTGCGACAGCACCCCCATCGCGGAGCCCTTCAACGGCACCGCGGCGTCGAGCAGCTCCTGCGGAACCTCCGGCTGCACCTTGGGAGTCGCGTCCGTAATTCAGTGGACGGCCGGCTCTCGTGGGTCGACACCGTCCGGCTGATTTGTCGACGGTCGGCACCCGGGCGGGAGCGAGACGCGGAACCGGTGGGTCGATGGGGATGGTGGTGCCGGTGCCGAGCGACAACACCGACGAGGAGATTCTGCGGCGACTGCACCGGGATTACGGGAACGTCGGACTAATTGGACGCCCGGCGTGGTGCCGCGTGCCCGATCGCGGGCTCGCGGGCGGCGTGGGATGCACGAGTAAAACTCCGCGCCGCGTGGTATGCCAGAGTCACGGCTCCGGCGGAGGTGGGACATCCATGGGCAAGGACGTCGAAACGACCGAGTTCAGCCGTGAAGACCGCATGCGCTACCGCGACAAGGTGCGGCAGTGCCTCGACGCGTTCGCCAGGATGCTCGCCGACGCCCACTTCGAGGACGGCGACGGCATGAGCGGCCTGGAGATCGAGCTCAACCTCGTCGACGGGCAGCACGACCCGGCCCTGCGCAACCAGCGGGTCCTCGACGCGCTCGCCGACCCGGCGTTCGTCACGGAGCTCGGCCAGTTCAACATCGAGATCAACGTGCCACCGCGCCGCCTCGCCGGCGACGGGCTGGCCGGCTTCGAGGAGCAGGTCCGCGCCAGCCTCAACGCGGCGGAGCAGCACGCGGCGAGCGTCGACACGCGCCTGGCGATGATCGGCATCCTGCCGACGCTGCGCCGCGACCAGCTCACCCCCGACGCGCTGTCGGCGAATCCACGGTACGCGCTGCTCAACGAGCAGATCTTCGCCGCACGGGGCGAGGACCTGCTGATCGCCATCGACGGCGTCGAGCGGCTGCACGTGCGCTGCGACTCCATCGCGCCCGAGGCCGCCTGCACCAGCGTCCAGTTCCACCTGCAGGTCGGCCCGCAGCAGTTCGCCGCGTACTGGAACGCCGCCCAGGCCATCGCCGGCGTCCAGGTCGCCCTCGGCGCCAACGCGCCGTTCCTCTTCGGCCGCGAGCTGTGGCGCGAGACCCGCATCCCGCTCTTCGAACAGGCCACCGACACCCGCGCCGAGGAGCTCAAGTCGCAGGGCGTGCGGCCCCGCGTCTGGTTCGGCGAGCGGTGGATCACCTCGATCTTCGACCTCTTCGAGGAGAACGTCCGGTACTTCCCCTCGCTGCTGCCGATCGTCGAGGACGAGGACCCGATCGCCGTCCTGGACGGCGGCGGCGTGCCGAAGCTGGCCGAGCTGCGGTTGCACAACGGCACCGTGTACCGCTGGAACCGCCCCATCTACGACATCGTCGACGGCAAGCCGCACGTACGGGTCGAGAACCGGGTCCTGCCCGCGGGCCCCACCGTCGTGGACAGCATGGCCAACGCCGCCTTCTACTTCGGGCTCGTGCGCCGCCTCGCCGAGCAGGACCGGCCGGTCTGGACGCAGATGTCCTTCGGCGCCGCCGAGGAGAACTTCCACACCGCCGCCCGGCTCGGCATCGACGCGTCCGTCTTCTGGCCCGGCCTCGGCGCCGTCCCCGTCACCGAGCTCGTCCTGCGCCGCCTGCTGCCCCTGGCCCACGAGGGCCTCGACGGCTGGGGCGTCGACCCGTCGCACCGCGACCGGCTCCTCGGCGTCATCGAGCAGCGCTGCCTCACCGCCTGCAACGGCGCCTCCTGGCAGGTCGAGACCGCCCACCACATCGCCGGCGCCGGCGAGATCGACCGGGACGACACCATGCGCCGGCTGCTGGCCGAGTACCTTCCGAGGATGCATTCCAACGTGCCCGTCCACGAGTGGTGAGCGACGGCGAGATCCGCGTCGACGTCGACGGCGCGGTCGCCACCCTGCTCATCGACAACCCCGGCAAACGCAACGCGCTGACCGCGGCCATGTGGACCGCCGTGCCGAAGCACCTCGAGTCCCTCGCCGCCGACGACGCCGTCAAGGTCCTCGTCGTCGCCGGCGCGGGCGGCACCTTCAGCGCCGGCGCCGACCTCGGCGACGCCGCCACGATCGCCGCCGCCGGCGAGGACAGCGTCGCCGTGCACGCCGAGATCGCCCTGGCCGCGTTCCCGAAACCGACCATCGCCCGGATCGACGGCTTCTGCGTCGGCGGCGGCTGCCAGCTCGCGGTCGCCTGTGACCTGCGCTTCGCCGCCGAGGACAGCCGCTTCGGCATCACTCCGGCCAAGCTCGGCATCGTCTACCCGCGCTCGACCACCCGCCGCCTCGCCGCACTCGTCGGCCCGGCCCGGGCGAAACTGCTGCTCTTCACCGGCGACCTGATCGACGCCCGGACCGCCGAGCGGATCGGCCTCGTCGACACCGTCGCCCCCGGTGCCGAGCTGGCGGCGCTGGTACGCGACACCGCCGCCACCATCGCGGCCCGGTCCCAGTACAGTGTCCGCTCGGCGAAGGCGATCATCGACGGGTGGGACGGCCCGGTCCGGCACGACCCGGCGGAGGTGGCCGAAGGCATCGCCGCGTTCCGCGACCGCCGCCAGCCACGCTGGCCGAGCGGCTGACAGGCTCATGCTGCGGGCGCCGTCGCGTGCGGCGCCGCGCTGGCCGAGCGGCTGACAGGCTCATGCTGCGGGCGCCGTCGCGTGCGGCGCCGCGCTGGCCGAGCGGCCGACCGGCTTACGCTGCGGGCGCCGTCGTGTGCGGCGCCGTCGCCGCGGGCGGCAGGGCGACCTTGCGGGGCTGGCCGGCGGCCACCGCCAGCAGCGTCCCGAGCACGCCGAGGACGCTGTACCCGCACAGGATCAGCGCCGAGCGGCCCACGCCGACGCCGGCGAAGTACACAATGCCGCGGATCGCCTCGGTGCCCAGGCCGGGCGGCAGCCAGGGGCCGACGGCGCGCCAGAACGGGGGGAGCAGCGGGGCCGGGTAGGCGCCGCCGGCGCTCGGGTTGCCCAGGACGACGAACAGCAGCACGGCCAGGCCCGTGCCGATGAAGCCGAACGCGGCCTGCAGCGCCATCGTGAAGGTGCCCGAGGCGAAGACCAGCAGCGCGCCGAACCAGGTCAGCTGCGCGAGGTGGCCGTCGATCGCGCCGTAGACGGCGCCGGTGACCAGGGCCCCGCCGAGGCCGGA
Organism: Dactylosporangium sp. NPDC050688; assembly: GCF_040654515.1. Taxonomy (NCBI): domain Bacteria; kingdom Bacillati; phylum Actinomycetota; class Actinomycetes; order Micromonosporales; family Micromonosporaceae; genus Dactylosporangium; species Dactylosporangium sp. NPDC050688. The sequence goes on along the minus strand of NZ_JBFAIC010000002.1, from coordinate 341,552 downwards.
CAGCAGGGCGTACGCGAGCAGCGACAGCAGGCGGATCACGGCGCGGTGCGGGTTGGCGGGGCGGGAGCCCTTGCTGGTGCTCAGGGCGATCGCGACGAGGTACCCGCCGACGACCCAGCCGAGCGCGAGGTAGAAGCCGGACAGGCCGCGGGCGTCGCCGACCAGTGCGGGCTTGACGTCCTCGACGGTGAACGCGCGGCCCTGGGCGTCCTCGAACGGCGTGATGATCTGCTCGAGGACCTGGCCGACGCTCGCGCCGGCCCCGCTGGCGATGATCAAGCGGTCGGCCGAGCCAGCGGGGTCGCCAGGGCCCGCCGGGTCCGCCGGGTCCGCTGTGGAGACGACGAAGGCGCCGTACACCTCGCGGCGGTCGATCATCCGCCGGGCCGAGGTCTCGTCGGGCACGGCCACGGCGTCCAGTGGCGCCCCCGGCAGCGCGTTGAGCTGCCGGACAAGCTCGCCGACCTGCTGCGGCGGCGCGGTGACGGCGATCGGGATCCGGTGCGGGGTCGGCTCGTGGAAGGCGCCGATATAGCTGGCGATGAACGCCAGTTGCACGGCGAGGACCGCGAGGACCAGTGCACCGGCGCGAGGAGTGACCCCGTCGCGCAGTTCATGAAGAAAGCCCGATTTCACCGCATTTGACGATATCAGGGTTTGCGGAACACCCAGACCCGCATGAGCACGAAGCGCAGCACGGTCGCGGCCAGGTTGGCGGCCACCAGCACCGCCAGCTCCAGCAGATGCGGGTGTGCGGGCGCGACCGCACCCAGCAGCGCCAGGGAGCCGGACGTCGGCGCCAGGCCGAACGCGAACAGCAGCAGGCCCTGCGCCTGGTGCCGGCCGGCGTGGGCGGCGCCCCGCACGGCGAACGTCAACCGCCGGTTGAGCGCGGTGTTGCCGACCGCGGTCACCAGCAGCGCGGTGAAGTTCGCCGCCTGCGCCCCGGCGGCCGGCCGCAGCAGTGCGAAGATCAGCAGGTACGCCACCGTCGACAGCACCCCGACCGCGGCGAAGCGCAGCAGCTGTGACGGCATCGCCGCCGGTACACCCGCCGCGACGAGTGGCTCGCGACCGAACTTCGAACGCAGTGACTGCACCGGCAGGCTGCCGTTGAGCAGGCCACGGGCGAGGCGCGCGATGCCGCGCAGGTCGGCGACGGCGGTGGAGACGATGTCGACCCGGCTGTCGGGGTCGTCGATCCAGTCGACGGGCACCTCATGGATGCGCAGCCCGGCCCGCTGCGCCAGCACCAGCAACTCGGTGTCGAAGAACCAGCCGGTGTCCTCCACCAGCGGCAGCAACTGGGCGGCCACGTCCTTGCGGATCGCCTTGAAGCCGCACTGCGCGTCGGAGAAGCCCACCTGCAACGTCCCGCGCAGCAACAGGTTGTACGACCGGGAGATGAACTGCCGCTTCGCCCCGCGCACCACCCGGGAGCTGCGGGCGAGGCGGGTGCCGATCGACACGTCGGAGTGGCTGGACAGCAGCGGCGCCACGAGGGGCAGCAGCGCGTTGAGGTCGGTGCTGAGGTCTACGTCCATGTACGCGAGCACCGGCGCGTCCGAGCCGTCCCACGCCGCCCGCAGCGCCCGCCCGCGCCCCTTCTCCGTCAGGTGCAGCACCTCGACCCCGGGCAGTTCCCCCGCCAGGCCGGTGGCGACCGCGAGGGTCCCGTCGGTGCTCGCGTTGTCCGCGACGGTGATCCGGAACGGGTAGGGAAACGTCGCGGCGAGGTGCGCGTGCAGCCGGCGCACGCACGGCCCGAGGTCACGTTCCTCGTTGTAGACGGGGACCACCACGTCGAGGACGGCCGTGGCGGCGTCGATGGTGGCGTTGGCTGCGGTACGTGGGAGCGTCGTCGCGGTCATGTCACCAAGGTCGGCGCCGCAGCTTCCGGCCCCGTGTGGCGATCCTGTGCCCAGGCTGTGAAAAGGGGCCGCCCCGAGACGGGACGGCCCCTTGCGGAAGGCGGGTGGCTACGACAGGTCGTACACCGTGACGCCGCCGACGGTCTGCGCGGTGTAGTTGGCCGCGACCCACGCGGTGATCTCCGCGCTGACGCTGCTGCCGCCGTTGCTGCGCCCGCCGACCCCGGCGCCGCCGATGAAGTAGTGGATCTCGCCGGCCGCGACGTACTGCTGGAACCGCTCCAGGCTCGGCGCGGGGTCGCTGCCGTTGAAGCCGCCGATCGCCATCACCGGCAGCTGCGTCGCCAGCTGGTACCCGGAAGCGCTGTGGGACCCGACGGCCGCGCCGACCCAGGTGTACCGCGCCGCGTCCTGGCTCAGCAGCGCGACGAGCTCCGCGCTCGGGGTGGTGGCGTTGAGCAGGCCGCCCATACCGCCGGCCCCACGCTGCCCGCCGCCGCCAGTGCCCGCGTCGCCGCCAGTGCCCGCGCCGCCGGGAGTGCCCGCGCTGCCTGCGGTGCCTGGAGCGGTGCCTGCGCCGCCGGGCGCCGCGCCGCCGTTGCGGAAGCCGCCCGTGCCGCCCGGTCCGCCGCCGGTGCCGTCAACACCGCCCCGGCCGCCGCCCATGCCTCCCCGGCCGCCGCCGAAGCCGCTTCCCGCGACCGCCGGCCCGGCCGTGACGATCGAGCCGCTGTGCGGCGTCGCGACGGTCTGCAGCGAGTACGCCACCGGCCCGCCCAGCAGCGCGAACAGCGCCGCCACGGCCGCCGCCGGCCCGACCCGCCGCCCGAGCTGCTGGCTGACCAGCAGCCCCGCCGCGCCCGCCGCACCGGCGAGCAGCACCGCGACACGCAGCCACGGGTGGAAGTCCGCGGCGCGGGCCAGCAGCACGTACGACCAGATCGCGCTGACCGCGACCGTCGCGGCGAGCGTGAGCAGCGCGAGCAGGTTCCCGCGCCGGCGCCACAGCGTCGCCGCGCCCATCGCGACCAGCGCACCGATCGCGGGGGCCAGGGCCACCGTGTAGTAGTCGTGGAAGATGCCCTGCATCGAGCTGAAGACGACGGCGGTCACCACCAGCCAGCCGCCCCACAGGACGTAGGCGGCCCTGCGCGTCGACCAGACCAGCCCGGCGACCAGGAAGATCAGCGCTGCGGGCAGCAGCCACGACGCCTGCCCGCCGGTCTGCCCGTCGAAGAGCCGCGACCAGCCGGTCTCGCCCCAGCGGCCACCGGCGCCCCCACCGCCGCCGACGCTGCCGGTCTCGTTGCCCGTGATGCGCCCGAGGCCGTTGTAGCCGAGCGTGAGTTCCAGGATCGAGTTGGTCTGCGAGCCGCCGACGTACGGCCGCCACGACGCCGGGGTCAGCTCGACGACCGCGACCCACCAGCCGGCCGAGGCGACCAGCGCCGCCCCGGCGATCAGCAGCTGCACCAGCCGGCGCCCCCACCCGGTCGGCGCGAACAGCAGGTACGCCAGCGCGAACGCCGGCACCACCAGCAGCGCCTGCAGCATCTTCGTCAGGAAGCCCAGGCCGACGCTGCCGCCGGCGAACACCAGCCACCACGTGCTGCCCCGCTCCAGGGCGCGCACCATGCCGTACACCCCGGCGACGAGCAGCAGCACGAGCAGCGCGTCAGGATTGTTGAACCGGAACATCAGCGCCGCGACCGGGGTCGTCGCGAGCACCGCCCCGGCGAGCAGCCCGGCCGCCGGCCCGTGCCAGCGGCGGACTGTCAGGTACAGCAGCCAGACGGTCGCCACCCCGATCAGCGCCTGCGGGGCGAGGATGCTCCACGAACTGGGCCCGAAGACCCGCACCGCCAGCCCGGTCACCCACAACGCCCCCGGCGTCTTGTCCACGGTGATGAAGTTCGCCGCGTCGGACGAGCCGAAGAACCACGCCTTCCAGCTCTCGGAGCCCGCCTGCGCCGCCGCCGCGTAGAAGGCGTTGCCCCACCCGGACGCGCTGAGGTCCCACAGGTACGCCACCAGCGTCCCCACCAGCAGCACCCCCAACGCCGGCCGCACCCAGCACGGATCCCGGGGCGGCGGCTCCACCGGCAGGTCCGCGGGCGGCGGGGCGATGGCATCGATGCGGCTCAGCGTCGTCGTCATGCTGCCGAGGCTGCGGCCCGCCCCTGCCAGCACCTTGCGTCCTGCCTGTGCCCCACCTGTGAGTCCGAGCCTGCTGTCACGCGCGCAGCAGCACCACCGCCTCGCGCGGCCGTGACGCTTTGCGTACGGGGTTGGTCGCTGCGGGTAGCGGCGCTGGACGGGGTCTGGTGCGTCCACGAAAATGGGGGTGGCGCCTACCGGGGGGAGGCGGCACGTGCCACGACCGTATTTTTCGCTGGACGCACCAGACGCCGGCCGACCCACCACGCGGGCCGACCGCAGGGCCACCGTGCCGGTTCCTGCCGGCACGCCGACTTCCGCTGGCGGGACGGTTTCCGCTGGTCCGGCGGTTGCTGCTGGTGCGGCGAGTTGCGCGAGTGCGGCGGATCCCGCCAGCGCGGTGAGTTCCGCCAGCGCGGTGACGGGTGGCTCTGTAGCGGACGACGACGCCCGCGCGTCGGCCGCCCGCCTGGCCACCGCCGCGGCCGCTCACACCCGCCGCCGGGAGTGGCTGGCGAGGACGAGGGCCGAGTTCGCAGAGGCCCGCAGGCACGGGCTGGCCGCCCGCCACGCCACGAAGCTGGCCCGCCTGCGCACCGCCCGCCTGCTGGCAACCCTGCACGAGCTGCCGCCCACTCCTACCGAACACCCTGCAGCTGGCGCGCCCCCTGCAACTGCTGTGCCCGTCGCAGTTGGCGTGCGCCCTGCAGTTGGCGTGCGCCCTGCAGTTGGCGTGCGCGCCGCAACCGGCGTGCCGACAGGCCTGGTGTGTACCAGTCCGGCAAGTTCCGACCCGGCGAGTTCCGGCCCAGCGAGGCCAATCGCCAGCCCGGCGACGGCGGCTTCCGCTCCGACGCCGGCGACCTCCGGTCGGGCGGCGGTGCCTGCCGCCCCGGCACCGGCAACTACCCATCCAACGGCGTCAGCTCCCAGTCCGGCGACGGCACCCGATCACCCGACGGCGCCGGCTTCCGGTCCGAAGACGGCACCCGATCACCCGACGGCGCCGACTTCCGGTCCGGAGACGGCAACTGCCTACCCGGCACCGGCACCTTCCGGTCCGACGCCGGCGACTTCCGGTGTGACGACGGCCACTGCCCATCCGGCAATCGACCGCTCGGCAACCGAGCGCCCCGGAACCGCGACGGCCCGCCCGGCAACCGCGCCCCTGACAGCCCGCCCGGCAACCGTGACCGGCCGCCCCACGTCGGGGGCAGCGCCTGCCGGCCCGGCTGCACATCCCTCGCCCAGCGGCCCGCCACCGGTACCTGCTGCCCGACCGCCGATGCCCACGGCCACGGCCGCCGCAGCCGCCCACAGCGGTGACGTCCAGGAACCAGCCGCCGCGCCGGCATCCACCACTTCCTCCAACGCCACCCGGCGCCCGGCATGCACAGGACCTCGCACCCGCCGCAGGGGAGGGCGGCCTCAGCCCGATCGGACCCGGCGAGCACGACACCACAGTGCCCGCGTCGGCAAGGCCGCGCCCCGACCACCTCCCACCGCGGACAGATCCTTGATTCATACAACGTCCCGGCAGAACGCCGTGCGAAGGCGCCGTGCTCCCTTGCGTGTCGCCTGTCCCCGGTCGCTGCTCGTTGCTCGCCGCCGCTGTCGACCCTGACGCCCGCCGCTGAGCTGTCGGCGCTTGCCCGCGGCCCCCTGTCCGGCCGTCGGCTCTCGCGCAGCCCGCGGCCGGGGTGTCGGCGCTCGCGTGCGGTTCGCCGCCGGGGGTCGGCGCCGGTTGCCCGTTGCCGGCCTCAGCCTGGTGCCGGTGCCGGTGCCGGTGCCGTGCCGGTGCCCGTGCCGTGCCCGTGTCTGGTGCTGGCGTCCGGTGTCTGGTGGCGGGAGGTGGCTGCGTCTCGGCCAGGGGGCGGGTCGTGGACGGTGGCTGGTCGATGGGCGTGTCCGGGGAGGTCGACCGGCGGTTGCTGCGCGCATGCGCGAAAGCCGCCGCGCGAAGCGCAGGCGGTGCGAGCGCAGCGAGCATGGGGGTGCGGGTGGGAACCCCCGCCGGGACCCGCCGCGTCAGCGGTGGGGCGGCAACACAGCCGCGTCAGTGGTGGGGCGGCAACACAGCTAGGGGGATCTCCTGCCAGGTGGCGGTGGGGCCGGGGGTGGTGGCGAAGTCGTACCGGGCGGCGCCCGGGCGCAGGGCGACCAGGCTGGCGGAGCCCGAGCCGTACTCGAGGCCGTCGACCGAGTGGTGGACCAGCAGCGTGCGCGGGGCGGCGCCGGTGAAGGTGCCGCCGGCGAGCATGGGGACCCAGTCGCCCCAGGCGTCGGCGGTCGGCAGGCCCGGCCGGGGGTCGGGCGTGGCGGCAGCCTGCAGCGGGGCGAAGGCGTTGACGTCGACGCCCTGGTTGACGATGACGTGGTCGCCGGGCGGGAGGGTCTGGTGGGTCACGTCGGTGCCGTCCCAGGAGACGACGGTGACGTCGGCGGGCGTTGCGCGTACCAGATGAAAAGCGTCGAAACCGGAAAAGTCCGACGGCAGGGAGGTCAGGGGCAGGGTGCCCCGGGTCGGGCGGTCGCCCAGGGGCGGCAGCGGGGGGAAGCCGTTGAGCAGGGCGGTCACGGTGGTGCCGGCGGGGTCGACGGCGAGCCAGGTGCCGCCGCCGGTGCTGTCCCGGCCTCCCCAGCGGCCCGGCCAGTGCTCGGCGGGCGGCTCCCAGGGGCGGGCCAGGTACTCGTCGCGGACCGCGGCCAGCAGCAGGGGCCAGGTGGCGGCGGGGTCGAAACGGAGGAGCACGGTGCACATGCGGGGAAAGGTTATGCCTGTCCGAGTTGTGGCACTCGTGCGGCCAGCCAGTCGGCGAACTCGTCGGCGGGCAGCGGCTTGGAGATGAAGTACCCCTGGACCAGGTTGCAGCCTTCCAGCCGCAGGTGGTTGAGGGTCGGTTCGTCCTCGACGCCCTCCGCGACCACCTCCAGGTCCAGGGCGTGCCCGAGCTGGACGGCGGAGCGCACCACCGCCCGGTCCCGGTGGTCGACGGCGATGCGCTGCACGAACGACTTGTCGATCTTCATCTCGTGGATGGGCAGCTCGCGGAGGCGGCCGAGCGAGGAGTAGCCGGTGCCGAAGTCGTCGATGGCCAGCTTGACCCCGAGCGCGTGGAGGCGGTCGAGCGTGACGAGGCTGCCGGCGGGGTCGTCCATGATGCTGCTCTCGGTGATCTCCAGGGTCAGCGCGCTCGCCGGTACGCCGGCCTGGCCGAGCAGGCGCGCGACGATGTCGGGCAGGTCCGCCTCCTGGAGGCTGTTGGGCGACAGGTTGACCGCGACGTGTATGTCGTGCCCCATCCGCCGCCACGACGCGCACCGGCGCAGGGCGACCTCCAGCACGTGCAGGGTCAGCGGCCGGATCAGCCCGGACGTCTCGGCCAGGGGGATGAACTCGTCGGGCGGGACGAAGCCGTGCGCGGGATGGTGCCAGCGGGCAAGGGCCTCGGCGCCGCGCACGACGCCGGTGGCGGTCTCCAGCTTCGGCTGGAAGACCACGACGAGGTCGTGGCGCTGGATGGCCTCGCGCAGGTCGGCGACCATGGCGAGCCGGCGGGGGCTGTTGCGGTCGTCGTCGGGCTGGTAGACGCGCACGCCGGTGCGGGTCGTCTTCGCCACGTACATGGCGACGTCGGCGCGCTGGATCAGCGTCTTCGCGTCGTTGCCGTGCTCCGGCGCGAGGGCGATGCCGACGCTGACCCGGGCGTTGAGGCGCAGGTGGCCGATGGCGATCGGCTGCTCCATGGCGGCGGCCAGGTCGTCGCCGACGGCCACGGCGACCTCCCGGGTGCGGATGCCGGGCAGCAGCACGGCGAACTCGTCGCCGCCGAAGCGGGCGACGGTGCCGCGGTCGCCGAGGCGGCCCTGGAGCCGGTCGCCGACCTGCCGCAGCAGCGTGTCGCCGATGTCGTGGCCGAGCGCGTCGTTGACGTCCTTGAACCGGTCGAGGTCCATGAGCAGCATCGCGACCGGGGTGCCGTCGGCCCGCAGCGCGTCGATGGTGGCCTGGAAGCGCTGCCGGTTGGGCAGGCCGGTGAGCGGGTCGTACAGCGCCAGGTGCTCCTTCTCCGCGACCTCCCGCCGCAGCTCGTCGAGCAGCCTGGCCTTGGTGAGCGAGAGGCTGGCGTGGTTGGCGAGCGCCTGGAACAGCCGTACGTGCTGCTCGCCGAACGTCGGGATGTCGGGCAGGCTGTCGGCGACGAACAGCACGCCGGTGGCGCCGTCGCTGAGCGGGACGGGCACGGCGATACCGTCGACGATGGAGCCGACGACCCGGCTGCCCTTGGCGACGAGGACGGGGGTGCCGGCCCGGGCGGGCTGCCACCAGGCGGTCTCGGGCAGCGTGTCCGGGACGGTCGTGTCGAGCTGGTGCCGGCCGTGCATGCGCATCCGGACGAAGGTGCCGTCGGCGACCGGCAGGATCAGCTCGGCGCGTTCGGCGCGCAGCTGGTCGCGGGCCTGCTCCAGCACGATGCGGGCGACCCCGCCGGTGTCCAGGACGCCGTCGAGGGCGCGGGTGAACGCGTACAGCTCCTCGACCTGCTCGTGGCCCTGGCTCTGGTTGACGAAGGACCGGTACGCCCGGTACGTGACCGCGGAGACGATCGCGAGCAGGGCGATGGCCCGCGGGTCGCGGTCGATGGCGAGGGTGCTGATCAGGCCGATGCTGGTGGTGATCGCCACCAGGGGCAGCCCCTGCAGCGCGCTGGGCAGGCGTTTCCACTCGCTGGGGTCGTCGTGCAGGGCGATGACGGCGGTGACGAGGACCGCGGCGATGACGTCCGCGACGAGCATGACGAGCAGGACGTAGAGCCACTGCATCGGGCCGACGTCGCCGGGGTCGGTCTGGCCCAGCGCCTGCAGCATCACCGACGAGGCGGTGGTCTGCACGCCGAGCAGGGCGACGTTGAAGCCGAGCTTGACGCCGCGCTGGCCGCGCAGCACGACGAGGCCGAGGCCGCCGCCGAGGACCCGCACCACGAGCAGCAGGGTCGGGTCGACCGACAGCAGGCCCAGGACCATGGGGATCTCGCTGAGGCTCATCGCGTGGCCGCCGCGGCGGACCCGGATGTGCACGGCGAAGCCCTCGGTGACGGCGAACGCGGCGCCGAGCAGGATCAGCGGCAGCGCGTCGGCGACGGCGGGCGGCCCACCGTTGCGGACGCGGAGCGCGTGCGCCAGGACGGTGGCGACGCCCAGCCACAGGCTGAGCGCCGCCACCCGGGCGTCCGGGCGACTCCACGTGCGTGCTTTCTTCATGGCCGTCCCGGAATCGCCCTTCTTCGTGCGGTCACTGCCAGAGGGAGGCTGACCAGTAGCTTCCACTCCAAGTTCGGCCGCTCCAGGTGCTACCTGACCAAGTTCGGCCACTCCATGTGCGGCCGTCCCACACCGCACTGCTCCAGGTGCGCCCGCTCCAGGCGCGTCCGGCCCAGTTGGTGCCGCTCCAGCCGACCGTGACCCAGCTGCGGCCGGTGGTGGTGGTGGTGTTGCCGCCGAGTGCGGTGCCGGTCCAGGTCGCGCCGTTCCAGGTGCCGCCGGTCCACGCGGTGCCGGCGGTGGCCGCCTTCGCCCAGGTCGCGCCGGTCCAGGGGCGGCCCATGATGTCCTTCTCACCGGTCAGCTCGGTACCACTGACCGGGTCCGCGACGTGCGCGGAGCCACGCGACGCCTCCAAGGAGCCGGTGCCCGTCGACGCCGCCCAGGTCTGCGTGACCGCAGGGGTCGGCGCCTCGATCGCCTTCTTGACGTTGAGCTGGCCGGAGCCGCGGCCCAGCACGTCGCCGGAGGTCATCGCGTCGGTGGTGCTGACGAGCAGCTTCTTGACCTGGTCCGGGGTCAGGTTCGGGCGCTGCTGCAGCAGCAGGGCCGCGGCGCCGGAGGTGATCGCCGCGGCCTGGGAGCTGCCGCTGCCCCGGAAGTACCGGCCCGTCGTGTCGCCGGGCACGAGCCCCGTCGGGTAGTTGACGTCGATGTAGGAGCCCGGGTCCCGCAGCCCCACGATCGACCGTCCGGGTGCGGTCAGGTCGGCGGAGCGGGTGGTGTTGCCGCGGGTACTGAAGTCGGCCAGGACGTCGTCGGCGCGCGAGTCGGTGCTCCTGGAGTCGGCGGCGCCGACGGCGATGACGTACGGGTTGGCCGCCGGCATCGACAGCGCGGTGCGGTCCTTGCCGTCGTTGCCGGCCGAGACGACGACCGTGATGCCCTTTTTCCAGGCCGCCTCCACCGCGTGGGAGAGCGGGTCGAGCTTCTCGTCCTGGGTCGAGTCGGTGCCGAACGACAGGTTCAGCACCTTGATGTTGAGGCCAGGGTCGTTGCGGTGCGTCACGACCCAGTCGATCCCGGCGATGACCTGCGACACGTCGGTGGCGCCGTCGGCGGCGGCGACCTTGACGCTGATCAGCGTCGAGGTGGGTGCCATGCCGGTGAAGTTGGTCGGCGAGTTGACCGTGTACAGGTTGGTGCCGGGGTCGCGGCCGGCGATCAGACCGGCCATGTGGGTGCCGTGGCCGAACGTGTCGGCGTAGCGCAGGTTGGGGGCCTGCGACTCGAACGACAAATCCGGGCCGTTGATGATCCGGGTCGGGTCGTTGAGGCCGGTGACCTGCGAGACGCCGGAGTCGATCAGGGCGACACCGACGCCGGTGCCGCCGACCAGCCGGCCGCTCGCGTCGGTCTTCTTCCACACGTCCAGCGCACCGGTCGCGCGCACGACGCTGAACATCGAGTTGGCGTCGCCGTCGGCCCGCCAGCGTTCGGCCTGCAGCGCCACCGAACCGTCGAGGGTCACGGAGCGCACGCCGGGGGAGTTCCTCAGGGCGGACAGCTGTGTGTCGGGTACTTCCGCGGCGAAGCTTGCCACGATCGGCAGCGGCCGGCCGACCTTTCCGTCGGCGCGGTCCACCGCGCGGGCGGCCGCGTCGGCGTCGTCGTAGGCGACAATGACGCGGGCCGGTCGGCCGGGTTCCGGCGCCGTCGGTGGCGCCGCGGATGCCGGCGCGCCTGTGACGGCCACGCCGGCGATCGTGATGATCGCTGCCGCGGCGGCGCCCAGTGCGCTCCGGTGTCTGCTCGGCATTCGGTCCCCTTCCATGGGTCGACGACTCGCCGTGATCCATGGTTCAGCAACCGGTTGCGGAGCGTTGTCACCAGGTCGGACACTCTTCGCAGTTCAGCGCGCACGCAGCGGGGCGCCGGTCACGATGCGCTGAGGTCGAACAGCATGCAGCTGGAGGTGGCGTGGGCGACCATCCCGCCGCGCGAATCGGTGATCACGGCCTGCGCCAGCGCGGTGCGCCGGCCCTTGGACAGCACGGTCCCCTCGCAGGTCAGGATCCCGGAGGCGATCGACGCCGGGCGCAGGAACTTCGTGGTGAGGTCGAGCGAGGTGTACCCCACGCCGGCCGGCAGCGTGGTGTGCACCGCGCACGCCGCGGCCGTGTCCAGCAGCGTGGCGAGCACCCCGCCGTGCACGCTGCCCAGGGGGTTGTAGTGGAACTCCTGCGGCTCGAGCGTCACGACGACCCGGCCCGGCTCGGCCTCGATCCGCCCGGCGCCCATGAGGTGCGTGATCGGGGGCGCCGGCAGCTCGCCGCGGGCCACCGCCTGCAGCAGCTCCAGACCGCTGCGGCGGCCCAGCTCGGCCGCGTTGATCATCGGGTCGGACCAGGTGAACGTGCGGCTGCGGACCGCATCCTGCGTCTGCGTCATGGATGCAGCGTGGTCGACCGGAGCTGAATCTGTCAACAAGACTCAGGTGCGGGTTAGCCTGTCGGCATGAGACCTGCGGCACTGGACTGGTCGGTCGACAACTGCACCATCGGCGCGGCGATGGCGATCCTCGGCGAGAAGTGGACCGTCGTCGTGCTGCGTGAGGTCTTCAACGGCATCCACCGCTTCGACGACATGCGCGAGCGCACCGGCATCCCGCGCCAGGTGCTCACCAACCGGCTGGGCATGCTCGTGGACAACGGCGTGCTGCGCCGCGTGCCCTACCGGGAGCCCGGCGCGCGGGCCCGCGACGAGTACCGGCTCACCGAGAAGGGCTTCGACCTGTACCCGCTGCTCGTCGCCGTGCGGGAGTGGGGCGACCGGTACCTGGCCGGCCCGGAGGGCCCGCCGCTGGACACGGTCCACCGCGACTGCGGCGCGTCCGTGCACGCGGTGCTGGTCTGCGAGTCGGGGCACGACGCGATCGCCCCGCGCGACGTCGTGCCACGCCCCGGCCGCGGCGCCCGCCGCCGGGAGCCGGCGGTCACCCGCTGACGCCGACCGTCATGCACTGACGGCGGCGGCCGTTATGCGCGACGGCGGCGGTGTGGGTCACGGTTTGGCGCGCACATGGACGGCGGCGGTGTGCACGAGCCAGGCGGACACGGCGGCGAGGGCGGCGCGCTCCATCAGGCCGGTGAACAGCCCTCGGCCGAGGAGCAGGATGCCGAGCGCCGACAGGATCAGCGGCGGGAAGGCCAGCAGCACCCCGAGGCGCCCGGCGCGGCGCAGCGTGGTCGCGTCGGGCTGGGTGGCGTACACCAGGATCACCAGGGCGCACAGCAGCAGCGCGCCGATCGCCCCGGCGGCGTGCACCAGGTCGCGCGGCTGGGAGGTCTCGTACGGCGGCAGCGGGCACCCCGGCGAGCAGGTCACCGCCCCGGCCACGACGGCCAGGGGAGCGGCCAGCGCGAGCGCCGCAGCGGCCAGGCCGGCCGGCACGGCGGCGGCGAGCCGGCCCGGCACGAACGGCAGCGTGGCCAGGGCGTGCCGGGCGGTGTGCCGGGCCGGCACCGCCAGCAGCGCCAGGGACGCCGCCAGCAGCAGCATGCTGGTGCGGTACAGCGTCGCGTGCGGCGCGCCGGCGACGCCGGACTCGCTCACATAGCGCCACGGCGCCGAGCCGGCCACGGAGACGGCCAGCCCGATCGCGCCGGTCGCCGCGGTCGCGGTGGCGGCACCGGCGAACCAGCGGCGGGTGGAATGCACCCCTCCAGCCTACGGCTCAGTGGTGGGTGTGGTGCTGGTGGACGACCGCGTGGCCGCGGCCGCGGGGCCGGGCGCGAGGCCGGCGGCGAGCACGGAGCGGAGGGTCAGCGCGTACCTGCCGCGTCAGGGACCGTGTTTCCATAGCGCAAACATGTACCCCTGGGGGTATACCTGTAATCAACCGAAGTGTTTCGATGATGTGTCGATCTGCGAAAACGGTCAGTCTCGATACGTTCGGGGTCTTCTCCCCATCCGGCGGACGTCCTACCGTCTCCATATGGATCTGGAGCTGCGGCACCTGCGGGTCGTGTGCGCGATCGCGGATGCCGGCAGTGTCACCAAGGCCGCCTCGGTGCTGGGCCTCGCCCAGCCGGCGTTGACCGCGCAGCTGCAGCGCATCGAGCGCGCACTCGGCGGGCTGCTGTTCGAGCGGGACCGGCGCGGGGCCCGGGCGACGCCGCTGGGCGAGCTGGTGCTCGCCCGGGCGAGGGTGCTGCTGCCGGCGGTGAAAGGCCTGCAGGACGAGGCGACCCGGCTGGCCAGCACGAAGGACCCCGCCGGGCGGTACCGCATCGGCGCCGTCAACGGCCCGATCCTGGGCGGCCTGGTCCACCGCATCACCAGCAACCACCCGGGCGCCCAGGTGAGCACCCACGCGTCCTGGTCCTCGTCCGAGCTCGGCGACCAGGTGCTCGCCGGCAAGCTCGACTTCGTCCTCGTGGGCGCCTGCGGCGACGCGCCGCCGGCCACCGACAACGGCCTGGCCTGGCGGGTCGTGGCTGCCGACCCGGTGTTCCTGCTGCTGCCCGAGGGGCACCCGCTCGCCGACCGCGACGAGGTCGACCTGGCCGAGCTCGCCGACGCCCAGTGGGTCGCCGCGCCCGGCGACGGCTGCTTCTCCGCCTGCCACGCGGCGGCCTGCGCCCGGGCCGGCTTCACGCCGAAGGTGCTCTTCGAGACCGAGGTCCGCGGCGCCATCGACCTGATCGAGTCCGGCGACGCGGTCGGGCTGTGCCAGGCGACCCTGCGGCCGATGGCGGGGCTGGCCGCGGTGCCGATCGCCGGCGCGCCGCTGCACTGGCGGCAGATGCTCGGCTGGCTGCCCGACGGGCCGGCGGCCAACGTCGCCGGGCAGGTGTGGGCGTACGCGATCGAGGCCTACGCCGACGCGGTGCGCAAGAACGACCGCTACACGGCCTGGCTGGGCCGCCACCCCGACAGAAGAGGGCTGGCCCTGTAGGACCAGCCCTCTTCGTTCAGCAGTCCGCCTATCCGGTGAAGGTCGCCGTGATCTGCGTGAACTGCCAGTTGTTCTGGGCGATGCCGCTGCAGTTGGACACCACGCCGCCACCCGGGCACGGCCGGTCCCGGTTCACCGACCAGAAGGCCAGCCGGGCCAGGTGCTTCGACTGCGCCCAGTCGCGGATCTGCTGCCAGTACGCCACCGACGTCAGCTCCTGCTGGTCCGACAGGCCGTTCATGCCGGAGATGCCCATGTGCCGGTAGGCCTGGTCGTCGGTCCAGCCGAAGGCCGTCTTCAGCATGTTCTTCAGGCCCTCGGAGGCGCTGACGGTGCTGTTGTACATGTTGGCGCCGCCGCCGAAGTCGAACGGCATGATCGTGAAGACGTCGATGTTGGCACCCGTCGAGGCGGCCCGGCTGATGATCTGCTGGGCGTAGTAGCCGGGGCCGGTCGTCGCCGTGCCGAACGTGATGATGGTCTTCAGCGTCGGGTTGTTCTGCTTGACGATCTTCAGGGCGTCGACGATCCGGTTGCGGACCGTGTCGTTCTCGAACTCATCGGTGTTCTCGATGTCGATGTCGATCGCCTTGAGGTTGTACGCGTTGATGACCTGCTGGTACGCGTTGGCCAGGGCCTGCGGCGTCGAGCAGTTCGGGCCGAGCTTGTTGCCGCTCCAGCCGCCGAACGACGGGATCACGTCGCCGCCGCCCGCGCGGATCTGGTTGATGACGGTCTGGTCGACGCCGCCGGTCAGCGGCCGGTTGCCGTCCCACGCCGGGGTGCAGCCACCGCCGGACAGCACGAACGCGAGGGTGAACCAGCGGATCCCGGTCGCCGACTGGACCGTCTGCGGGTTCGGCGGGTCACCCCACTGGTACAGGTACGGCGCGGCCTGCATCCCGCTCGGCGTCGTGGTGCCCCCGGTGGTGGTGGCGGTGACGCTGTTGGACGCGCCCGACTCGCCGACGTTGTTGTAGGCCTTCACGGTGTACGTGTGGGTCGAGCCGGCCGTCAGCCCGGACACCGTGGCGGTGGTGCCCGTGACGGTGGCCCGAACGGTGCTGCCCTCGTAGACGCGGTAGCCGGTGACGGTGCCCGTCGAGGCGTTCCACGCCAGGGAGAAGCTGGTGTTGGTGGTCGCGGTGACCCGGAAGTTGCCCGGCACGCCCGGGGTCCCGGCCGGCGTGGTCGGGGTCGTGCCGCCCCCGCACGAGGCGCCGTTGAGCGTGCAGTTGGTCGGGGTGCCGCTGCCTGCGGCGATGAACCCGAAGCTGGCCGTGCCGCCCGGGGCGATCGTGCCGTTCCAGGTGCCGGTGAAGCTCACGTGACCGGAGTTGCCGGTCCGGTTGGCGTCCCACGACGAGCTGATCGAGGTGCCACTGGGCAGGTCGAACGCGACCGTCCAGCCGTTGATCGTGCTGCTCGTGCCGTTGGTGATCGTGTACTTGGCCTCGTAGCCGGAACCCCAGGAGGAGGTTTGGACGAAGGCCGCGGTGGCGGACGCGGCTGACGCCGGTGCCGCGGCGATGATGACGGTGGCCGCGACTGTTGCCAGGGCAGCCGCGATCACCCCGATTCGCAGTCTCATTGCAGACCTGCCTCGGACTCGGGTCGAGATGGGGGATGTAGGGCGCCCTAGCGCGGACACTACGCGAAGGTTTGTTAACAGTAAAGATGCTGGTCGATTACCGTTGAGTTGATCAGTGCAGAGTGTCGTACCCGGCCGTTACGCTCGCGTCGTGGATGGTCAGAGGCGGGCGGGGCTCGTGCAGGAGGCCGCCCGGCGGTGGCGCTCGCAGCTCATCGACCTGGGCGGACGCAATACGCTGCTGTATTACAAGGACCTGCGCTCCGGCACGCTCGACCTGTCCGCCGCCGACCCCGTCGCCGTCGCCGCGCTGCTGGGCGGGCGCACCATGTCGCTCAGCCAGCTGTTCACCCGGTCGGGGGCGGGCAAGCGGCTCGCCGTCGCCGAGGAGCCGGGGGGCGGGGTGGACGACACCGTCCTGGACCTGGGCGCGGAGTCCTCCGGTGCGCCGTCGGGCGGGGCGGCCGACACCGTCCTGGATCTGGGCGCGGAGTCGTCCGGTGCGCCGGCGGGCGGGGTGGCCGAGCCTGATCCGACCGCGTCGCGGCTGGTGGATTCGGGGCGGCCCGCGATCGGCCGGGCCAGTGTGCCGTCGCGGCCGGTCAGCGATGCGGGCGAGTCCGTTTCCGGCAGTCCGTCGGTCGAGGGCGCCGGGGATCCGCCTGCCGGATCTGATCCGTCTGCCGGGTCCGCTCCGTCTGCAGCGTCTGTGGAAGCCGGCGATGTCGCGGGGCCTGGCGAAGGGGCGGGGCTCACGCACGCCGCCGCGGTCAAGCGCGCCCGCACGATCCGTAACAAGGCCCGCGAGCTGGCCGAGGAGCGCGGCATCGAGACCTGTTTCGTGGCCATCGGCAGCGCGACCTGGACACCGCCGGCCGGCAGCGGCGTGCCCGCGGCGCCGGTCCTGCTGCGCTCCGCCCAGCTGCGGGCCCGCGGCGCCGCCGAGGACGACTTCGAGCTCAGCGTGCACGGCGACACCGAGGTCAACCCGACCCTGCTGCAGCTGCTCGAGGAGGAGTTCGGCGTCCAGGTCGACGCCGACGAGCTCGAGGAGCTGATCAGCTACACCGCCGGGTTCGACCCGCAGCCGCTGTACGAGCGGCTGGTCAAGGAGGCCTCCGGCCGGGTCCGCGGCTTCACGATCGGCCCGCGGTGCGTGCTCGGCACGTTCTCCTACGCGAAGCTGCCGATGGTCAACGACCTGCGGGTCGCCGCGCCCGCCCTTGAGGGGCACGAGATCATCGCCGCGATCGCCGGCGACGGCGAGGCGCAGCGGCGGCTGCACGCGACCGGCGCGGTCCAGCTCGACGACCCCGACCTGGTCGCCCCCGCCGACGAGTTCCTGGTGCTCGACGCCGACTCGTCGCAGAACTACGCCATCAACGCCGTCCTGTCGGGCCAGCACAGCGTGATCAAGGGCCCGCCCGGCACCGGCAAGAGCCAGACCATCGCCAACCTCATCGCCTCGCTGGTCGCCCGCGGCAAGCGGGTGCTGTTCGTCGCGGAGAAGCGGGCCGCGATCACCGCCGTCACCGACCGGCTCGCCCGGCGCGGGCTCGGCAGTCTCGTCATGGACGTCCACGACGGCACCACGTCGCGGCGCCGGGTCGCCGCCGACCTCAAGGCCGCGTTCGACTCGGCCGCCAGGACCGCCCAGCCCGACCTGAGTGTCCTGCACGAGGCCCTGGTGACGAAGCGGGCCCAGCTCAACGGGCATGACGAGGCGCTGCACCAGGTGCGCGAGCCGTGGGGCGTGAGTGCGTACCAGTCACAGAGCGCCCTCGTCGCGCTGTCCGGCACCGTGCGGCCGATGCCGGCGGTGCGCCTGCGCGGGCAGACCCTCGCCGCGCTGGACGCCGGCACCGCCCGCCGGGTCCGGGAGCAGCTGCGCGACTTCGCCGCGCTCGGCGGGTTCACCCTCACCGCCCAGGAGTCGGGCTGGGTCGGTGCCGCCGTGCGTACACCTGCCGACGCCGAAGCCGCGTTCGACCTGGTCGAACGGCTCGCCGAGCGGACCCTGCCCGCGGCCCGTCCCGCTTTGCGGCACGTCCAGGAGCAGACCGGGCTGCGCCCGCCCGCCGACCTGGCCGGCTGGCGGCAGCTGTTCGCGTTCCTCGACGGGGTCGCCGGGACCCTGACCCAGTTCCACGAGGACGTGTTCCGGGTCGACCTCGCCACCCACATCGCGTCCGCCGCCGACGCCGCGTGGCGCCGCGAGCACGCCGGCCAGCCGGGCACCGACGCGGGCTGGTTCACCCGCCGCCGCATGCGCAAGCAGGCCGCCCGGTTGTGGCGGGGCCCGGGAAGCCCCAGCCGGCAGCAGCTGTTCACCGGGCTGACGACCGCGCTCGCCCAGCGGGCGCAGTGGACCCGCGCGACCGCCGCCGACGGCCCGCCCCGCCTGCCCGCCGAGCTGCCCCGGGCCAGGGCCGCGTTCGAGCAGCTGGACACGCAGGTCGCGCAGCTGCAGCGGTACGTGCCACACCTCGCCCTCGCCGGGATGGACCTCGACCGGCTGGCCGGCCTGCTGTCGGGGCTCGCCGGTGACGAGCGCACGCTGCGCAAGGTGCCGCGGCTCAACGAGCTCGGCGCCGCGTTCAGCGGGCTCGGCCTCGACCAGCTCGTCGCCGACCTCGCCGGCCGCCGCCCCGGTGCCGACCTCGCCGCGGCCGTCTTCGACGCCTGCTGGCACGCCTCGATCCTGCAGCACCTCAACTTCACCGACCCGCGCATCGGCGCGTTCGACGGCCCGCTGCACACCCGCACCGTCGAGGAGTTCCGCACCGCGGACCGCGCCCACATCGACGCGACCGCCAGCCGCGTCCTGCGCGCCGTCGCCGAGCACATCACCCGCACCCGCGACGCGTATCCCGACGAGAGCCGCCTGGTCGAGCACCAGGCCAACCTCAAGCGCCGGCACCTGCCGATCCGGCAGCTCTTCGCGACCGCCCCGCACATGCTGACCGCGCTGCGCCCCTGCTGGGCGATGAGCCCGCTGATCGTGTCGCAGCTGCTGCCCGCCGAGGCCGGCCTGTTCGACGTCGTCGTGTTCGACGAGGCCAGCCAGGTCACCCCGGCCGACGCGGTCCCCGCGCTGCTGCGGGCCCGGCAGGTCGTCGTCGCCGGCGACGAGCACCAGCTGCCGCCGACGTCGTTCTTCACCGCCGCGGAGGACGGCGGCGGCGCCGACCCGCTCGGCGTGCGCCCCGACGGCTCGATCGACCTGTCGCTCACCTCCGGCTACGAGTCGATCCTGGACGTGCTGACCGCGCTGCTGCCGGCGTACCTGCTGCGCTGGCACTACCGCAGCCAGGACGACCGGCTCATCGGCTTCTCCAACGCCCACATCTACGACCGCTCGCTCGTCACGTTCCCGGGCACGGCCGGCGCAGGCTCCGTGCGGCACGTCCACGTCGCGCACGACCCCACCGGCGCCGACACCGACAGTGTCACCGCCGAGGTCGACCGGGTGGTCGAGCTCGCGCTGCAGCACGCCCAGCTGCGCCCCAGCGAGTCCCTCGGCGTGATCACCATGGGCATCGTGCACGCCGACCGCGTCGACCTGGCGCTGCGCAAGGCGCTGTCCGCCCGCCCGGAGCTGCACCCGTTCTTCTCCGAGTCTGCCGCCGAGCCGTTCTTCGTCAAGAACCTCGAGCGCGTCCAGGGCGACGAGCGCGACGCGATCATCCTGTCCATCGGCTACGGCAAGAACGCCGCCGGCCAGCTGCCGTACCGCTTCGGCCCGCTCCTGCTGCCCGGCGGCGAGCGCCGGCTCAACGTGGCCGTCACCCGCGCCCGCCGCCGGATGACCCTGGTCAGCTCGTTCACCGCCGCCGACATGGACCCCGCCCGCAGCACCTCCGACGGCGTGCGCCTGCTGCGCGCCTATCTCGAGTACACCGAGTCCGGCGGCACCTCCCTCACCGCCGCCGCCACCGACCGCACCCAGCCCGACGCCTTCGAGGCCGACGTCCTCGCCCGCCTCACCGCCGCCGGCATCCCCGTCACCGCCCGCTACGGCGTCGCCGGCGCCTTCATCGACTTCGCCTGCGCCCACCCCTCCGACCCCGAAGAGCTCATCCTCGCCATCGAGACCGACGGCACCACGTACCACTCCGCGAGCACCGCCCGCGACCGGGACCGCCTGCGGCAGGAGCAGCTGGAGCGGCTCGGCTGGCGCTACCACCGCATCTGGTCCACCGACTGGTTCGCCGACCCCGACGCCGAGACCGCCCGCACCCGCGCCGCGTACGACGAAGCGGTCG
Source organism: Dactylosporangium sp. NPDC050688 (assembly GCF_040654515.1). Taxonomy (NCBI): domain Bacteria; kingdom Bacillati; phylum Actinomycetota; class Actinomycetes; order Micromonosporales; family Micromonosporaceae; genus Dactylosporangium; species Dactylosporangium sp. NPDC050688. The sequence goes on along the minus strand of NZ_JBFAIC010000002.1, from coordinate 321,446 downwards.
CCGCCACCGACGCCCGCCGCACCAACGACCCGACGGTCGTGCTGCACCTGCCCCCACCCACGCCACCGTCCGCCGCGTCGGACCGCTCGCTGCCCCGGCCGGACCTCACCCCGGGCCGGCCGATCACCGAGTACCCGCCGGAGGCGCTGGTCGCCCTGATCCGCTGGATCGAGTCCGACACGCTTCTGCGCACCGAGGAGCAGGTGCTGGAGGAGGCCCGGCGCGAGCTCGGCTTCAAACGCGGCGGCACCCGCATCAACGCCGCTCTGACCGCCGCGCTCCACACCGCCCGAGCCACTCCGCCCGTGCCGATGTCCGCCTCCGCGCCCACGTCGCCGCCCACGTCGCCGCCCGCGTCGACGGTCGTGGCCGCGGACGCTGAGGCCGACGCGGACCGGACGAGGCTGCTCGCCATCGAGGAGGAGACGCGGGTGCTGCCACAACGCCCCGAGACCGACTGACCGTCGCGGCCACCGCCCGAGCGCGACGGCCGCGCACTCCCCGGATGACCACGACCACCCCGGCCGCCACGCTCCGGGCGTGGG
>NZ_JBFAIC010000002.1:248588-320802 GCF_040654515.1 Dactylosporangium sp. NPDC050688 | reverse complement strand
CGGTCCGGGCGTGGCGGTCCGGGCGTGGCGGTCCGGGCGTGGCGGTCCGGGCGTGGCGGTCCGGGCGTGGCGGTCCGGGCGTGGCGGTCCGGGCGTGGCGGTCCGGGCGCCACTGCGCGGCAGCGGCTGCTCGGGGAGCGACTGACCTGACCCGCCGGCAGGCACCGGTGATGCAGCACGCCATCGTCGTTCACCGCACGGCTCGCAGAGGGCGGCCCCGGATGCCACCGCCACTGAGGCGGCGGCGTACGCCATTGCGGCTCGGCCTTCCCCCGGCCACCCTCAAAGATCAAAGGACGGATCCGGTCGTCCTGGGCCGTTCCCGGTCTTTGATCATGGGCGGTGGGTGGCACGGCGCGGAGTGGCCGGGTGGCATGTGGCGATTTGTCCACATCATGTCCTTGGTTGCGGCGTGGATCGGCACCCCGCGGGCCTACCGCCCGGTATGCCGCGGTCGCGGGCATCGTCCGCCGGGCGCAGGTGCGCCGTCGGTCGTGTTGAGTCCGGCCGGACGCCGATCTCCGTCTGTTGCTGGCGGATCGATGGACGGATCCGGTCGTCATGGTGGCCGTTCCGGGCCTTTGATCATGGGCGGTGGGTGGTACGGCGCGGAGTGGTCGGGTGACATATGCGATTTGTCTGCATCCTGTTCTTGCCTGCGGCGTGGATCGCTAACCCGCGGACCTTCCGCACGGCACGCCGCGGTCACGAGCATCGCCCGCCGGGCGCAGGTGCGCCGTCGGTCGTGTTGAGTCTGGCCGGACGCCGATCTCCGTCTGTTGCTGGCGGATCGATGGACGGATCCGGTCGTCATGGTGGCCGTTCCGGGCCTTTGATCATGGGCGGTGGGTGGCGTGGCACGGAGCGGGCGGGTGGCATGTGTGATTTGTCCACATCATGTCCCTGGTTGTGGTGTGGATCGCCACCGCGCGGGGCGCTTCTGCCCGCTGCTGGCAGATCCAAGGACGGATTCGGTCGCCCGGGGGGCCATTCTCAGCCTTCGCGGGTCGAGCGGCGGATCCGGTCGCCCGAAGCGGCCGGATCCGCCACCCGATCATGGAAGCGGAGCGTCAGACCGGAGCGGTGAACGTGTACGAACCCGCCGGCAGCAGGAACGTCGCCGGGCCGGAAGGGACCGCCTGGCCGGGGGCCAGGATCGAGCCTGGTTGTGAGGTCGGCACCCGGACCGTGGCCGAGGCGCCCGCCGGGACCGTCACGCGCAGGGTGAGCGCGCCGGCGGAGATGGACCAGTCGCTGACGGCGAGGCCGTACGGGGTCTCGTACGACGACTTGGCCGAGGTCAGGCCGCCGCCCGGCTGCGGGGCGACGAGCAGCGACGCGTAGCCGGGGGAGGCCGGGCCCAGGCCGCCGACCTGGCGGTACAGGAAGTCGCCGACCGAGCCGAGGCCGTAGTGGTTGAAGGAGTTCATGCCGGGGTCCTGGAAGGAGCCGTCGGTGCGGATGCCGTCCCAGCGCTCCCAGATCGTGGTGGCGCCGCGGCTGTTCATGTAGCCCCAGCCGGGATAGCCGGGCTGCAGCAGGATCTGGTACGCCGTGTCCGCGTGGCCCGTGTTGGCCAGGACCGGCAGGAGGTTCTCGACGCCGAGGAAGCCGACGGACAGGTGGCCGTTGCTCGCGGCGACCTTGGCGACGAGCTTGTCGGCCAGCTGTGCCGTCCGCGACGGCGGGACGAGACCGAAGGCCAGGGCCAGGACGTAGCCGGTCTGGGTGTTGCCGGTCACGGTGCCGTCGGCGGCCACGAAGCGGGCTGTGAACGCGGCGCCGACCTGGTCGGCGAGGGTGCCGTAGGCGTTGCCCTGGGCGGTGCGGCCCGTCGCGTTGGCCATGCGCGACACCAGGCGGGCGGACCAGGCGAAGAACGCGGTGGAGATGACGTCCTGCGCGGTGTTGTCGTTGACGTTGAGCCAGTCGCCGTAGGTGGGCTGGTTGCGGATCAGGTCGCTGCCCGACGTGGCGCGCAGGTAGTCGACCCAGCGGGCCATCGCGTCGAAGTGTTCGTCGACGACGCGCAGGTCGCCGTGGCGCTGCCAGAGGGTGTACGGGACGATGACGCCCGCGTCGCCCCAGCCGGCGGTGCCGGCGCCGCAGCAGACGGCGGGGGCGACGTCGGTGAAGGCGCCGTCGCCGCGCTGGGCGTCGACCAGGTCGTCGGCGAACTTGTCGAGGAAGCCCTGCACGTCGATGTTGAAGGTGGAGGTGCCGGCGAAGATCGCGATGTCGCCGGTCCAGCCGAGCCGTTCGTCGCGCTGCGGGCAGTCGGTGGGGATGGACAGCATGTTGGAGCGCTCGCCCCACAGGATGTTGTGCTGCAGCTGGTTGACCAGGGCGTTGGAGGTGGTGAGGGTGCCGAGCTGGGCGCCGGAGGTCCACGCCGCGCGGCCGGTGACGGTGTCCGCGGTCGGGGTGAAGCCGGCCGGCAGGCCGGTCAGCTCGACGTAGCGGTACCCGTGCACGGTGAAGCGCGGCTCGTAGACCTCTGCGGTGCCGGTACCGGCGAGGGTGAAGCGGTCCGTGGCCTGGGCGGCGCGCAGGTTGGTGGTGTAGAGCTGGCCGCCGGTGAGGACCTCGGCGTGGCGGATCTGGACGGTGGTGCCGGCCGGGCCGGTGACCGAGATGCGGTTCCAGCCGGTGAAGTTCTGGCCCATGTCGAAGATCCACACGCCGGGCGAGGGCTGGGTGACGGCGACGGGGCGGAACTGCTGCTGCACGCTCACCCCGTTGTCGACCTGCGAGACGAGGTTCGGCTTGGCACCTGTCTTTACAAAAGCAGTGGCCCACGAGCTGTCGTCGAAGCCGGGTGCGTCCCAGTTGGCGACCGCCAGGCGGGCGTCGTAGGCCTCGCCGTGGTACAGGTCATCAGCACGAATCGGGCCGCTCAACACCTTCCAGGTGTTGTCGGTGCGGACCGTCGAGGTGGTGCCGTCCGTGTACACCAGCACCAGCTGCGCGGAGTACCAGGGCTGCGTGCCGTACTTCTGGCTGCCGGCGAAGCCGAGGCTGCCGGAGTACCAGCCGTTGCCCAGCCAGGCGCCCAGCGCGTTGCCACCCTGGCGGATCTGGCCGGTGACGTCGTACACCTTGTACTGCACGCGCTTGGTGTAGTCGGTCCAGCCGGGGGCGAGGACGTCGGTGCCGACGCGGGCGCCGTTGAGCCGGGTCTCGTGCAGGCCGAGCGCGGTGGTGAGCAGGCGCGCGGAGGCGACCGGCTTGCTGACCGTGAAGCCCTTGCGCAGCAGCGGCGCGGGCTTGGCGACGGAGACGTTGGCGCCCCAGGGGCCGCTGCCGTAGGTGGCGACCGCGCGGGCCGCGGGCCAGGCCGAGTCGTTGAACCCGCCCTGGTTCCAGCCCGCGGGCGCGGTGGTGGAGGACTTCCAGGACGTGTCGGTCACCAGCGGGACGCCGGTCAGCTTGGCGATCAGGCCGGCCGGGGACTGGGTGGTGTTCTCCGAGGAGATGGCGATGGTGTTGGTACCGGCCACGAGCCGGCTGCGGATGTCGACCGCCACCGCCTGCTGCCACGACTGGAACACCCGCGGCGACGTGCTGACCTGGGTGCCGTTGACCCACACGTCGGCGGTGTCGTCACCGGTGACGACCAGGGTCGCCGCGGACGGCACGGAGGCGAGGGTGAACGTGCGCCGGAAGTACCGGGTCGCCGCCGGCACCCCCGCGGCGGGGTCACCCTCGGGGTACCAGATCCAGGTGGCGCCGGACAGGTCGGCGGTGACCGCGGCCTGCCCGACGAAGTCGCCGGTCCACTCGGTCGCGGGGGCGCGCAGCCCGGTCTCGAACGACCAGGTGGGGCTCCACGCGCTGACCCGGCCCTGGGTGTCCCAGATGCGGACCTTCCACGTGTAGCGCCGCAGCGACTGTAGCGCCGGGCCGGTGTAGACGACGTCGACCTGCTGGCCGGAGGGGACCCGGCCGCTGTTCCAGACGCCGTCCACGGACAGCTCGTAGGCGGCCTGCCGCTGCTGCGGCGCGGTCGAGGCGAGCTTCCAGCCGAAGCGCGGCTGCGCCGCGTCGACGCCGAGGGGGTTCGGCCGGTGCTCGACGGTGCCGCTCGCCACGCTCAGCGGCGACGGCGCGGTGGGGTCGGGCGCGACGACGCCGGAGTTCCACGGGCCGACGCCGTAGGCGCCGAAGTCGGCCGCGGCGGGCCAGGCCCCGTCGGCGAACCCGGGCTGCTCCCAGCCGGCCGGCACCGTCTGGAACGCCTTCCAGCTGCCGTCGGTGACCAGGTCGGTGGTGCCGCCGGCGGTGACGACGTGCACCTTGCCGAGCAGGCCGGCCGGGCCGACGGTGGTGTTGCGGGCCGCGATCGCGAGCGTGTTCGTGCCGCTGACCAGGGCGGACTGCAGGTCGACGTAGACCGCGTCGTGCCACGAGTCCACGACCCGCGGCGAGGCGGCGACGGGCTTGCCGTTGAGCCACACGTCGACGGTGTCGTCGCCGGTGACGACCAGCTGCGCCTCGGTGACCGCGCCGGCGGCGACGGTGAAGGTCTTGCGGAAGTAGCGGTACGCGGCGGGTGCGCTGCTGGCCGGGTTGCCTTCCGAGTACCAGATCCAGTGCGCCCCGGCGAGGCTCACAGGGGTGGCGGCGGCGGCCGGTGCCGGCGGTGCGATGAGCAGTGCGGCGAGCAGCACGAGCGCGGCGGCGCCCGCGCGGCGTCTCTTCAGGCGCATGGCGGTGCTCCTGTCGGTGACGTGAAACGTTTCATTAAAACGTTTCAGAACGTAGTGATGCACCGACTGTACGTAGACCCTGGTCAATAAGCAACGTTCGGCCCTCCGCTGAACCGCAAGATGAGGGGGATGTGGAGGTGGGATGCCGGGAAAGCTGCTCGTCATCGGTGGTGCGGAGAGCCATGACCCCGGCGACGATGCCATCCTCGAACGGTTCGTGCTGCTCGCCGGCGGCACGAGGGCGCACCTTGTGGTGATCGCGACCGCCAGCGAGAGCCCCGAGCTGCGGGAGAAGGAGTACGCCGAGGTCTTCCAGCGCCTCGGCGTGGAGCACGTCACCCCGCTGCGGCTCGACGACCGCGACGACAGCAACAGCGCGCGGGCCGTCGCCGTCATCGAGCGCGCCACGGGTGTCTTCTTCACCGGCGGCGACCAGCTGCGCATCGCCACCGTCGTCGGCGGCTCCAAGGTCGACTCGGCGCTGCACGCCCGGCTCGCCGACGGTCTGATCCTCGCCGGTACCAGCGCCGGCGCCGCCATGATGTCCAGCACGATGATCATCGGCGGCAGCAACGCGTCCGTCGCCACCGACAGCGTCCGCACCGGCCCCGGCATGGAGTTCCTGCCGGGCGTGCTCATCGACATGCACTTCGCCCAGCGCGGGCGGCTCAACCGCCTGCTCAGCGCCATCGCCATGTTCCCGCACGAGCTCGGCCTGGGCATCGACGAGAACACCGCGATCCTCATCGACGGTGACGTGTTCGAGGTGCTCGGCGCGGGCACGGTCACCGTCATCGACGCGGGGCAGGCCACCACGATCAGCGCGCCCTACTCCGACGAGGGCGGGCCGATCGCCCTGTGCGGCGCCCAGCTGCACGTGCTTCCGGCGGGTTGGCGGTTCAACCTTGCCGAGCGGGCGGCCATCAGAAGATCGGAACGAGATCATGCGGATTGACAGCAGCCGCCGGCTGCGCGGACCCAACCGGTACCTCGCGCGCCCGGTCCAGGTGACCCGGGTCCTGCTCGACGGGCTGACCGACCGCGAGAGCAGCGACTACCCCGGCTTCACTGAGCGGCTCCTGGCCGCGTTCCCCGGCCTCGCCGAGCACCACTGCGCCTTCGGCGAGCCCGGCGGCTTCGTCAGGCGGCTCGTCGGCGGCACCTACTTCGGGCACACCGCCGAGCACGTCGCCATCGAGCTGTCGCAGCGCATCGGCCGGCACGTCAACTTCGGCCGCACGGAGGGCACCGGCGTGCCCGGCGAGTACGACGTCGTCACCGAGTGCCCGCTCGACGAGCCGTCCGGCTCCCGGGTCGCCGAGCGCCTGCTCGCGCTGGCGATCACGGGGGTACTGGCAACGCTGCACGGCCAACCGGTCGACGTCGAGGACGAGCTGGCGGACCTGCGCCGCACGTACGAGCGGGAGAGCAGCGGGCCGAGCACCGCCGCCATCGCCGCCGCCGCCCGCGAACGCGGCATCCCGGTCGAGCGCGTCGGCGAGCTCAGCCTGCTGCGCCTCGGCTACGGCCGGCACCGGCGCCTGGTGTGGGCCGCGCTCACCGACCAGACCTCCGCCATCGGCGTCGACATCGCCTCGGACAAGGAACTCACCCGGCGCCTGCTCGACGAGGTCGGCATCCCCGTCCCCGGCGGCGGCGCCGCGAGCTCCCTCGCCGATGCCCTGGACCTCTTCGTCGAGCTCGGCCCGCCGGTCGTGGTCAAACCCCGGCAGGGTCGCCAGGGCCAGCACGTGTTCCTCGGCATCGACTCGGCCGACGCGCTGCGCGCCGCGTTCGAGGCCGCCACCGCCGGCGGCGGCGACGCCGTCGTGGAGCGCGAGCTGACCGGCCGCGACTATCGCGTGCTCACCGTCGGCGGCCAGGTCGTCGCCGCCGCCGAGCGGGTCGCCGCGCACGTGGTCGGCGACGGCGTCACCGACGTGGCCGGCCTGATCGCCCGGGCCAACGAGGACCCGCGCCGCGGCGACGGCCACGCCCGGCCGCTGACCCGGCTCACCGTCGACGACGTCGCGCTCACCCTGCTGCGCCGCCAGGGCCTCGACGCCGGCGCCGTCCCCGCCGAGGGGCAGGTCGTGCGGCTGCGCGAGAACGCGAACCTGTCCACCGGCGGCACCAGCGTCGACGTCACCGACCTCGTCCACCCGTCCGTCGCCGACCTGTGCCGGCGGGTCGCCGCGATCGTCGGCCTCGACATCGCCGGGCTCGACCTGCGCCTGCCGTCGATCGCCGACCCGTTGCCGCCGTCCGGGGCCCCCGCCGTCGGCGGCGTCATCGAGGTCAACGCCGCGCCCGGGCTGCGCATGCACCTGGACCCCAGCGACGGCACCGCCCGCGACGTCGGCGCGGCCGTCGTGGAGGCGCTCTACCCGGCCGGTACCCCGGCCCGCATCCCGATCGTCGCGATCACCGGCACCAACGGCAAGACCACCGTCGCCCGCATCACCGCGCACCTGCTCGACGGCGCCGGCCTGCGCGTCGGCGTCACCACCACCGACGGCATCACCATCGGCGGCCGGCTCGTCCAGCGCGCCGACGCCACCGGGCCGCGCTCGGCCCGTGTCGTGCTCAGCGACCCCACCGTCGACGCCGCCGTGCTCGAGACCGCCCGCGGCGGCCTGCTCCGCCAGGGCCTCGGGTACGACTGGAGCGACGTCGGCATCATCACCAACCTGACCGGCGACCACCTCGGCCAGGACGGCATCGACAGCGTCGAGGACCTGGTCGCGCTCAAGTCCCTCATCGGCGAGCGGGTCCGGGAGGGCGGCGCGGTCGTGCTCAACGCCGACGACGCGCGCAGCCGTGCCCTCGCCGCCCATCCCGGCGACCGGTTCGCCAAGTGCGAGATCATCTGGTGCGGCCTCGACCCGCGCAACCCCCTGATCCGGCGGCACTGGGACACCGGCGGCCGGGCGTACCTGCTCGCCGACGGCTGGCTCGTCGAGCTCGCCGACCGCCGCTGGATCCCGCTGCTCGCCGTGCGCGAGCTCGGCGGCGGCTTCGGCGGCGCGGCCCGCCACCTCGTCGCCAACGCCCTCGCCGCGACCGCCGCCGCCCGGGTCCTCGGCGTCGCCACCGCCCGCGTCGCCGAGCGCCTGCGCACGTTCGCCGACAACCCCGGCCGCGGCACGCTGCTGCGCCTCGGCGACACCGACATCCTCGTCGACTACGCGCACAACCCCGCCGCCATCCGCGCGATCAGCGACCTCGTCGAACGCGTCTGGGGCGCGTCCCACGCCGTCGCCGCCGTCACCCTGCCCGGCGACCGCCGCGACGACCTGCTGCGCGAGTCGGCCCGCGAGGTCGGCGGCCGCTTCGACCGCGTCGTGCTCTACGAGGACAGTGACCTGCGCGGCCGCTCGCCCGGGGAGGTCCCGGCGCTGCTGCGTGAGGAGCTGGCCACCACCTGCCCGGCGGTGAGCTGCACCGTCGTGCGCACGGTCGACGAGGCCGTCCCCGCCGCCCTCGCCATGGCCCGCCCCGGCGACGTGCTGCTGCTGCTGTACGAGAAGATCGAGCCGGTCCTGTCGCTGCTGAGCACCCTCGGCGCCGAGACCGTCGCCGATCAATGTGTGTCGTTTCCGCTGATCGGGGCATCAGTGTGACGTGGAGCGTTACCGGCTGATCGAACAACTCGGCGTCGGCGGCATGTCTGTCGTCTGGCGCGCCCACGACGAGGTGCTGGGCCGCCCCGTCGCCGTCAAACAGCTCGCGGCCGCCGCGGACCCGTTGGCCCGCCGCCGTATCCAGGCCGAGGCCCGCGCCGCCGCGCTGCTCAGCCACCCCCACATCGCCGCCGTGTACGACTTCGGCCACACCGGCGGCAACCCCTTCGTCGTGATGGAGCTGGTCGAGGGCGAGTCGCTGGAGGACCGGCTGCTGCGCGCCGGCGGGCCGCTGCCGGTCACCGAGTCGCTGCGGATCGCCGCGCAGCTCGCCTCGGCCCTCGCCGCCGTGCACGCCCGCGGGCTGGTCCACCACGACGTCAAACCCGCCAACGTCATGCTCACCGCCGGCGGGGCGAAGCTCGTCGACTTCGGCATCTCCGCCGTCGCCGGCGATGACACCGACGAGCTGCTCGGCACCCCGGCGTACGTCGCCCCGGAGCGCCTGCGCGGCGTCGCGCCGTCGGCCGCCACCGATGTCTACGCGCTCGGCGTCGTGCTGCACCGGATGCTCACCGGCGCGCTGCCCTGGCCGGTCACCACCACCGAGGAGATGCTGTACGCGCACCGCAGGCTGCCACCGGCGCCGCTGCCAGCCGCCCTGGAGCTGCCCGCCGGGGTGGCCGCCGCCGCCCGCCGCTGCCTGGCCAAGACGCCCGCGAACCGGCCCGCCGCCGCCGACCTGGCCACGCTGTTCGCGGTCGTGCCGCGCACCAGGCGCCTGACCTTCCCGGTGCGGCTGCTGCCGGAGGGCGGGCACCTGACGAGAGGCCGGCTGGCCACGGCGCGGAGCCTGGCTCCGGTGCGGCGGCTGCGGGACGCCACCCTCGCCGGGCCGGTCAGGCGGCGGGTCACCGTCGCCGCGGCGACCGCGCTGATCCTCGGCGTGGGCGCCGCCGGAGCCGCCGCGCAGGACCGCGACCCCGCCACCGCCTGGACCCCGGCGACCACCCCGGTGGACGTCTCCACCCCGCAAGCGACCGACCCAGCCAGCGACCCAGCCAGCGACCCGACGGTTGACCCGTCGACGCCGGCCACGGACCCCACGGTGGCCCCGGCGGCGAACCCGGGCGCCCAGACCGCCGGCGGCGCCACGAAGCCGGGCGCGGCCCCGCCCGCCGCGGACAAGCACGGTGGTCCGAAGAAGGGCAAGGGTCCCGGCAAGAACAAGTAAAGTCGCGGCTGAACCTTTTCGTTGCTTATGGCGTGCAACCTTCCCGACTGGTACACAAGTCTGATCTCGGTGATGCCCTATGGTGTCCGGGTCGAGGGATGGGGAGGGGCCGTGCGCTTCGAAGTCAGCCGGGTCATGGACACCATCGAGCAACGGCTGACCACCGACGTCACACTCGCCCAAGCCGTCGTCGACCTGGCCGATGTCGCCCGGTTCGTGGCCCTGGACGGGGGCCGCCCGATCAACCTGCTGCGCCTCGGCATGGTCGTCGACGCGCTCAGCCGGTACCTCATCGACGCCGGCGCGATGCTGTATCCCGTCGTCGGCCGCGAGGCCCTCTCGGAGGCGGCGCTCACCTCGAAGGAGCGCATGGTGCTCGGCCGCTGGGCCGACGACGGCCTCATCGAGGTCACCCCGGTCGTCGCGGACCGCCCCGTCGAGATCGCCGACTTCACCGGCCTGCCGCTGATCGTGGTACGCGACCAGCCGCAGTTCGCCGCCCGCTTCCCGTGGCTCGTCGACAGCCCCGAGCGGGTCCTGCGCCTCATCCCGCGCGCCGGCGGCGCCGTGCTCACCCCGGGCGGCGAGCCGCCCCCGCCGAAGGACGGCAAGGAACGCCTGGTCGTGAAGGGCACGGCGACCCTGCCGATCATCCCTCTGGAGCCCGCGGAGGAGGCCGGCTCCGCGCCCGGCGCACCTGGGACGGCGGACGCCACCGCGGGCGCCGAGCCCGCCGCCGCGGCCGACGCCACCTCGTCCGGCGCCCCCGCCGCCTCATCTTCCGGCGCCCCGGCCTCGCCTTCGGGCGCCTCTGCCTCCGACGCCTCGTCGTCCGGCGGTCCGGCCTCGTCCTCCCCCACTTCGTCTTCCGGCGCCTCGTCTTCCGGCGGCGCTTCCACTGGCTCGTCTTCCACCGCCCCCGCGGACATGTCCGACATTTCCGTCGCAGCGGAAAAGGCCGACACCTCCGTGGCCGCCAAGCCGTCCCCCCGCCCCTCCGGCGCGGCCCCGAAACCGGCATCCACCCAGCAGGGCGGGCGCCCCGATGGCCTGCAGTCGTTCACCGCGCGCGGCTCGCAGCGGGCCGGCCGGACCCGGGTGATGCGCCGGCGGTTCACCCGCGCCGACCCCAGTGGCGTCGGCGCGGCCCTCATGGCCCGCGAGTGGCGCTGCAAGGAGCCCGACTGCCCTGCGTTCGGCCGCTTCCGCCGGATCGGCCAGCCCGTCCCGCGCATGCGCGCCGGCGTGCCCGCCTGCCCCCGCCACGGCGAGGCGGTCAAGGACATCGGGCCGCGGCCGGCCGCGTTCGCCGTGTCCGTGGTCGTCGAGGACCTCGCCCGGCGGCGGTTCGTGGTCGGCGAGGACCGGCCCGTGATCGTCGGCCGCGAGCCCTCCGACCCCGACGACATCGCCGTCGGCCAGTGGCTGCACGAGGCCGCCGCCTCCTGGATCGCCAAGGAGCACCTGAAGCTCGAGGTACGCGACGGCCGCCCGGTCGTCACCGATACGAGTGAAAACGGCACCCTCATCTGGAAACGCTCGGCCCCGGACATCAAGGAGGAAACCGAGCGGATCTACCGCAAGTCGTACCAGCTGAGCGGATGGGACTCGGTCGAGCTCTACACGGGCGTCGAGCTCATCGTCGGCGATCACCGCCTGCAGACGGTCGTCGGCTCCGAGCCCGCCTCGGTGCTGCTCGACGCGCCGACCGTCGCGCTCCGTCTGGTCGACTAGGCGCGCCGCGCCGTTGAGAGGATCTCGGGGTGGTGTGAGGTCCGTATATTGGCCACGTGGACGCGCGAGGTTACCGGTTAGGCATCGACTTCGGCACCTCGAACACCGTGGCGATGCTGGCCTGGCCCGACGGCCACGTCCGGCCGCTGCTCTTCGACGGTTCGCCGACACTGCCGTCGTCGGTCTATGCCGACGCCCAGTCGGGCCTGCTCGTCGGGCGTGACGCGGTGCACGCCGCCCGGGTCAGCCCGGAGCGGTTCGAGCCCAACCCGAAGCGGCGCATCGACGAGCCCGCCGTCCTGCTCGGCGACCACGAGGTGGCGACCGCCGACCTGTTCGCCGCCGTGCTCGCCCGGGTCAACGGCGAGGCGCAACGCGTCGCCGGCGGCCGGATCGGCCAGGCCACCATCACCTGCCCGGCCGCGTGGGCGCAGACCCGCCGCGCGGTCCTGCTCGCCGCCGCCGGACGGGCCGGCCTCGGCACCGTCGACCTGGTGCCCGAGCCGGTCGCGGCGGCCGAGGTGTTCCGGACCCTGCAGGGCACCGACCTCCGACCCGGTTCCGCATTCGTCGTGTACGACCTGGGCGCCGGCACCTTCGACGCCTCCGTCGTGCGACAGGGCAGCGGCACGTTCGAGGTCCTCGCCGCGGAGGGGCTCAGCACCAGCGGCGGCCTCGACATCGACGCCGCGATCGTCGGCTACATCGGCGCCAGCCTGTCCCCGCGCGACGCCGCCGCCTGGAGCCGCCTGGTCCACCCGACGACCAGCGCCGAACGCCGCGCCAACCGGCTGCTCTGGGACGACGTCCGCGCCGCCAAGGAGATGCTGTCGCGCACCTCCTCCACGACGATCCACATCCCGGTGTACGACGAGGACATCCCCCTCGGCCGCGACCAGTTCGAGCAGCTCGCCCGCCCGATCCTCACCTCGACGGTCACCGCGACCCGGGCGGCCATCGCCGCGGCCCGGCTGACCCCGGCCGACATCGCCGGCGTCTTCCTCGTCGGCGGCGGCAGCCGGATCCCGTTCGTCGCGACGCTGCTGCACCAGGCGCTGGGCAAGGCCCCGACCGCCGTCGAGCAGCCGGAACTGGTCGTCGCGCAGGGCAGCCTCGGCGCGCCCGCCCAGCCGGCCGCCGGCTTCCCGGGCGCCCCCGGCGGCACGCCCGTCTCCGGCCCGCCCGTGCCCAACGCGCCCGTCTCCAGCCTGCCGGTGTCGGGCATGCCCGTCTCCAGCTCGCCGGTGTCCGGCCCGGGCTTCCCGACCTCCGCCCCGCCGATGCCGCACCCGGTCTCCGGGTCGCCGCTGTCTGCGGCCCTGGTGTCGCCGGGGTTCTCCACCACGCCGGTGTCGGGCCAGCCGTCGGCGCAGTTCCAGCAGGACTCCGGCTACACCCCGCCGGCCGGCTACGCCACCCCACCGGGCCCGATGCCCCCACCCGGCCACATGCCCCCAGCTGGCTCGATGCCCCCGACCGGCTCCCCGGCCGCGCCGGGCCGTGCGCCCGTGCCGACCGGCTCCCCGGCGGCGCCGGGTCTCGCGTCCGTGCCACCCGTCTCGCCGGCCGCGCCGGGCCGGGCGTCGGTGCCGTCGAACGTGTACGGTGCCGCCGCGGTCCCGCCCTCGGTGCCTCCGCCGCCCGGCCGGCCCGCGTCAGGGCCCCCTCGCGGCGCGACCCCCTCCGTGACCCCTCCGGGCGCGACCCCCTCCGCGCCCCCGCCCGGCGGTCGCCGCCGTACCCCGGTCCTCGCAGCGGTCGCGGTGATCCTGCTGCTGGTCGTCGGCCTCGGCATCTACGGCGTGACCAAGCTCGGCGACGACAGCGGCGGCAAGGACCAGACGTCGGGCCAGACCGAGGAGCCCGGCGGCACCGGCGAGACGGACGGCGACACCGGTGGTGGCGACAGCACCGATCCTCCCCTCCAGGTCAACGCCGAGCGCGACGACAGCGACTGGACCACCACTGCCACGGAGTACGAGGGCAACGAGGGCAAGATCATCCGGTACACGTGCCCGAAAAATGGCACACCGGGCGAGGTGTGGGGCAACGGGCCCTACACCGCCGACTCCTCCGTGTGCACCGCCGCCGTGCACGCCGGCTACATCAACCTCGCCGACGGCGGGAAGGTCGTGATCCAGATTCGCAAGGGGTCCGACTCGTACCAGGGCAACACCCAGTTCGAGATCACGACGCAGAGCTACGACGCCTACCCGTGGGAGTTCACGATCGCCGGCTAACGCTGCGACCACCGACGTCTGCTGGGTTGGTGTTGTCGCCGGCCGGGGCCTCCCACCCCGGAGCCCGATGATCACCGTCCCACCAGCCGGACCACCCCTGATGATCCAAGTCGCGCCCCGGTCATCTGGACGACCGCGACACGACTTCGATCAACCGGGCAAGAACCGGCAAGAACCGGCAAGAACCGGCAAGAACCGGCAAGGACCGGGCAAGGACCGGGCGAGAACCGGTCGAGGCCGCGACAGGGGTCGCCCGCAAACCGGGTCGACCAGCCACCTGGACAGCGGCCTGACCAACACAGTGAACGTCCGTGGTCTGAGATCTAACGCAGCGCCCTGATCGCGGTCAGGGTGGTGTGCACGTTGAACTGCGGGCCGTCGTCGCTCTCCCAGCCGCCGTCGGTGCGCTGCGTCTCGTCGAGGCGCTTGCGGGCGGCGGTGAGCAGCCAGTCGTCGGGTGACATGCCGACCCGTCGCAGTGCCGAGTACAGCGACGCCGTGTCGGCCGCGGTCATCTTCGGCACCCGGTCGGCGAGCGCGACCTGGATCTGCGCCGACTCGTAGAACCAGCCGAGGTGGTACAGCACGGCGCAGCCGAGCCACCCGGTGACCAGGAACGACGGCCAGCTGCCGTCGGGGCGCAGCGACGCCCGGAACGCCTCGGCGGCGCGCGCGACCCGGGTGGCGTGCTGGTCGTCGCCGTCGTTGGGACCGCCGACGACCAGCCAGTACGCGGCGTTGGTGGTCAGATACAGCTTCGCCTCGTCGTCGCCGGGCTGGGCCCACGGCGGGGCGATCCCGGCGAGCGACGCGTCCTCTTCCCACATGCCGTCGGGCCGCTGGCTGCGCCCGAGCCAGGCCAGGGCCCGGCGGGCCGCCGGCCGGTTGATCGCGGCCAGGTCGTCGAGCTCCGCGAGCCGGAAGCAGGTGGCGTCGACGGAGGCGATGTCGGCGCCCCACAGGGCCGGCCAGCCGCCGTCGGGCGACTGGCCGATCTCGGCCTTGTCCAGGACGTCTGCCGGTGGGAACTGGCCGGTGCGCAGCCAGGCGAGGCGGGCGCGATCAACGGCGTCGCCGTGTGCGACGACGTAGCCGATCGCGGCATCAAGGTCGACCATGCGCCGTACGCTACCGCCCGCCCGTTGTCCGCGCGTGGGTCCCTAGTACACCGGTAGTGACGGATCGACGGTCTTCACCCAGGACACGACCCCGCCCTGCACGTGGACCGCGTCCTTGAAGCCGGCCGCCTTGACCGCCGCCAGGGCCTCCGCGGAGCGCACGCCGCTCTTGCAGTACAGGACGATCTGGCGGTCCTGCGGCAGGTCGGCGAGGGCATTGCCGTTGAGGATCTCGCCCTTCGGCACCAGCCGCGCCCCGGGCACCCGCACGATCTCCCACTCGGCCGGCTCGCGCACGTCGATCAGCTCGATCGGCTTGCCCGAGTCCTGCCAGTCCTTGAGCTCGGTCGCGGTGATCGTCGAGCCGAGCGCCGCGGCCTGGGCCTCGTCGGAGACGGCACCGCAGAAGTCGTCGTAGTCGATCAGGGCGGTGACCGTGGGGTTCTCGCCGCAGATCGCGCAGTTCGGGTCCTTGCGCAGCTTGATCTTGCGGTAGGACATCTCCAGCGCGTCATACACGGTGAGGCTGCCCAGCAGCGAGTCGCCGATGCCGGTGATCAGCTTGATCGCCTCGGTCACCTGGATCGCGCCGATCGACGCGCACAGCACGCCCAGGACGCCGCCCTCGGCGCACGAGGGGACCATGCCGGGCGGTGGGGGCTCCGGGTAGAGGCAGCGGTAGCAGGGGCCGTGCTCGGCCCAGAACACCGAGGCCTGACCGTCGAACCGGTAGATCGAGCCCCAGATGTACGGCTTGCCGAGCAGCACCGCCGCGTCGTTGACCATGTACCGGGTGGCGAAGTTGTCCGTGCCGTCCACGATCAGGTCGTACTGCGCGAAGATGTCCATCACGTTGTCGTTGTCGAGGGCCTCGTTGTGGACCACGACGTTGACATACGGGTTGATCTCGCGGACCGAGTCGCGCGCCGACTCCGCCTTCGGCCGGCCGATGTCCGACTGGCCGTGAATGATCTGGCGCTGCAGGTTGGACTCGTCGACGGTGTCGAACTCGACGATGCCGAGCGTGCCGACACCCGCGGCGGCGAGATACAGCAGGGCCGGCGAGCCGAGGCCGCCGGCGCCGACGCACAGCACCCGGGCGTTCTTCAGGCGCTTCTGCCCGATGACACCCACGTCCGGGATGATCAGGTGCCGGGAGTAGCGGCGGACCTCGTCAATGGACAGGTCAGCGGCGGGCTCGACCAGTGGAGGCAACGACATGGTTCTCATTCTGCCGCGCCCGAGAGGCAATCCCACGTGAGCTACGGCACTTTGGTGCCCGTGTACCGCTGGCCACCGACAAACGGCCAGGCGTTGGCGACGCAGCCCTTCAGCCCGTAGGTCTGCTGCTGCATGACCGGCGCCGGCTTCCCGGGCCCGGGGCAGGCCTCGTGGCCGTTGCCGAGCTCATGGCCGACCTCGTGATTGATGACGTAGCTCTGGTACTCCGCGACGGGCGCGCCGTAGTCCGGTACCCCCGTGAGCCAGCGGGCCAGGTTGATGACGACCTTGCCGGTGATCCGGCACGAGCTGAAGCCGGCGGTGTGCAGGCCGGCGGTCGCGCAGATCTGCTCCGAGGTCACCGGCGTGGCCAGGAAGATCGTGAAGTCGGCGGTGCCCTGCCCGGCGACCCGCTGCAGGCGCACCTGGCCGGTGGCCGTCCAGCCGCGCGGGTCGGCGAACACCCGATCGACCGCGGCGGCGAACGCGTCCGCCTCCTGGCCGCTGCCGTTCTCCACCGCCACCCGGTACTTCTTGACCGCCCCGGCACCGCCGGCGACCGGCCCGGCGGCGGTGGCGTAGGCGAACGTGCCGGCGGCACTGGCCGGCCCGGCGTCCGGCGGCTGGCTCGCGGGCCGGCTCGGCGGGTCGAGCATCGGCGCCGGTCCGCGGGTCGCCGCGGCCGACACCGGCGCGTCGTCCCCGCCCCCGTCGCCGGCGAAGAACAACTGCCGGCCGAGCCCGGCGGCGGCGATCAGGAACGCGGCGAGCATCACGCCGGCGACCGCGTACCGCCGGCGCCGGATCTGCTCACGGCGACGGCGCTGCTCGGCCCGGACCACTTCACGGGCCTGCCGCGGGTCACTCGGCAGCGGCACCGGCAGCCGCCGGCGGTCGCTGCTCAGTCGGCTCGCCATCGATAGGTCAGCTTGCCATGCGCACCTGCGGCGCGCGCTGCCGCACCCCGTCCCGCACCTGAGTTGCAACCTGCGGCCGGGCGTCCTGCTCGGCGGCGCCCTGCAGCTCGTCCAGCAGGCCCAGCACCGCGCGGGCCACCGTGCGCGGCACCTCCATCTGTGCCACGTGGCCGACGCCCTCCAGCATCATCAGCCGGCTGTCCGGCACCAGCCGGGCCACCTGCGGCGCGGTGCGGATGTCGACCAGCCGGTCCTGCCGCCCGGCGATCACCAGCGTCGGTGCGGTGATCCGCGCCGCCGTCTTCCACATCGAGCCCTGACCCGGCAGGTACGCCCGCAGGAAGCTGCCGACCAGGCCGCGCAGGCTCGCCACGTACGCCTCGGCGTACCAGGGCACCGAGTGGCGCAGCCGGGCCTCCTCGATCGCCTCGAGCCGCCGCTGCTCCGGATAGCGGGTCGGGTCGGCGTAGCACGACTCGATCACCATCGCGGCGAGCGCCTCGGGGGCCATCGCCGACATCCGCCGCGCCGCCAGCTTCGCCGCGTTGGGCAGCAGCAGCAACGGCACGATGGGGCCCTGCAGCGAGCGGCGCGGGTCGAGGAACGGCATCGCCGGCGAGATCAGCGTCAGGCTGCGCACCAGGTCCGGGCGCAGCGCCGCGGCCACGACCGCCGCCGCGCCGCCCATCGAGTTGCCGAACAGGTGCACCGGGCCGCGGTCACTGTGCTCGATCCAGCGGATCACGTGCGCGGCCATCGCGGTCAGCGAGTAGCTGCGGGCCGGGCCGCTGTTGCCGAAGCCCGGCAGGTCGATCGCCTGGCCCTCGAGCCGCCCCGACAGCACGCCGGCCAGGTCGGTCCAGTTGGTCGACGACCCGCCGAGGCCGTGCACGTAGACCGCCGGCTCCGCACCTGGCGCGGTGGCCGGCGTGTCCCGCACGAATGCCTTCAGCCCGTCGAGCTCCACCTCGCGCCCCGGCCACCGCTCCGGCAGCCGCTCAGGTGACGGGACGGTGAACTCCGGGACAAGAGAAGCTCGCTTCATGTTTCCAGTGTGCCGCAGCGCGCCTACGGCAGCAGGGCCTCCAGGCGCCGGTTGACGGCCGCGAGGGTGGCGCGGACCACCGCCTGCCGCGGGTCGCCCGAGTTGACCGCGGAGCCCGTCAGCTGCTCGACCCAGCCGTCGTACAGCAGCAACAGCACGACGACGGCGACCTCGCACCCGCCGAGCTGCACCACCGCGGCATGCTCGATGTAACACCGGGCCCGTGCGGTCGCGTCCACGTCGACCAGCAGCTGGTCCACGGCGGAGGCCGCTGCGGCCGCGGAGAGCCGCAGGATGTAACCGTCGACCGCGGGCCCGCTGGCGACGCCGACCGCGGGGTGCCCGTCGGCGATCAGCCGCACCTCGACCACCGCGTCCACGCCCTGCGTGCTGACCTCGACCTGGTCGATGACGATCCGCGGCGACACGATCGCGCTGGACTGCGGCACCAGTGCCGGCGGCGCGTCGCGGTTGACCGGGGTCGGCGGCTGCGGGCCGAGCACCGGGGCGTCCGGCTGGCCGGTGACCGGCCCGGTTGCCTGGCCGGTCGGCTGTGCCGTGGCCAGTCTGGGGTCCTGCCGCTCGTCCTGGGTGGCCGGCTGGTCGGCGCGGGGGTGCAGCCCGGGCGGGCTGGGCGGCTGCCGCAGCTCGCCGAGGTCGGGGCGGGGCGCCTCGGCCGGGCGGCGCACGCCGCTCACCGGGCGGCGCCGGCGCGCCTCGCGGCCGTAGCCGGGCAGCGCGCTGTGCGGGGCGTTGCCGCGTATCGCAGACCCGGCCGGCGGGCGCGCCGACGGCGGGGTCAGGTCGGACGGGTGCGGCGGGTTCGGCTCGGCGGCCAGGCCCATCCGCTCGTTGAGCAGCCGCGCCACGGCCCGGCTCACCCGGCCCGGATCGGCCTCGTCGAGCAGCTCGAGCCGCAGCGTGTGCAGCCCGTCGGCGTTCTTGCGCAGGGTCGCCTCGCGCACGCCGGCGACGCCCTGCACCGCGCGCAGCACCGCCGGGATGTCGAACCCGTCCGGGCGGTCGTCGAGGCTGGGCTCGTCGTCCTCGTCCTCGCGGTCCTCGCGCAGGAAGGTCGCGATCCTCGCCAGGTCCTCGCCGCCGGCCGGCACGGCCTCCGCGACGAGCGGCTCGACCTCCACCTCGGGCACCTGTGGCACGTCGGGGCGCGAGGGCACCCGTTGCGGCAGCTCGGGGCCGTTGAAGTCAGCCTCCTCGGCGCCGGGTCCCTGGTACGCCGGGGGCAGGTACGCGGGCTGCGACGGCTCGGGCGCATACGGCGGCTCCGACGCGAACGCCGGCATCGTCGGCTCGGCCGCGGACAGTGGCGTGGCATTGCCGAGCAGCTCCGTCGGCAGCGGGCCGACGAGCGGGTCGTCCTCGGGCACCCGCTGGGCCGGTAGCTGCGGCGCGGCCGGGGCGGCCTGGCCGCCGTGCTGGGCCGCCGGGTCGTGCTGCGGCGCGGCCCAGTCGAAGTCGGGCCCCGGCTGCGGCTCGTACTGCTGCGGCTCGTACTGCTGGGTGTAGGCCGGGTAGCCGTCCTGGGCGCGGTAGGGGTCCTGTGGCTGGTAGGTGTTCTGCGGCTGGTAGGTGTCCTGCTGCGCCCGCTGCTCGTCCTGCGGGTGCGGCTGGGCCTCGGGGCGCTGGTAGCCCTGCTGGGGGTAGCCCTGCGGCTGGTACTCCTGCGGCTGGTACTCCTGCGGCTGGTACTGCTGCTGCGGGTACTCCTGCGAGTGGTACTGCGGCGCCTGGTAGCCCTGCTGCGGATACTGCTCCTGGTAGCCGTCGGCGGGCTCGTCGGGGCGGGCCGCCGCCTCGGTGGCGTGCGCCTGCTCCGGGTAGGCGCCGTTGCGGGGCCGGGCGTCGTAGCCCCAGGCCTGCTCCGGGTAGGCGCCGTACGGCGGCTGGCCGTTGTCGCCGTGCACCCGCGCGCGGGGATCGACCGGCGCAGGCGGCCCGGCGAGGCGGTCCAGCGCCGAGGGCGGCGGGCCGTAACCGCCGGACGTGGGCTGGACGGCCTCGTCGCGCAGCTGCGGCGCGGGCGAGGCAGCGGCGCCGTAGACGGTGCCGCCGGAGGGCACGGCCGGGTGGGCGCCGGTGTGGGAGCCGTTGACGTGACCGGTCGCGTGGCCGTTGACCTGCCCGTTCACGTGGCCGTTGAGGTGGCCGTCCACCTGGCCGCCGAGCGGCGCGCCGTCGTGGGGTGCCGGCAGGCCGGCGCCGGTGGTGGTCGCGGGGACGGACAGGCCGGTCTCGGGCTGGCTGACGGAGCTGGGCCAGCCCTGGCCGTCGGGGCCGTAGTGCCCGTAGTGCAGCGACGTGGTGGTCTGCTGACCGGGCGGCGGGACGGAGACCGGAGGGCTCATCGGGGCCAGCATGTCGGAATAGGCGCTGCGGACCTCGGCCCGGCCGCGCGGGCTGCCGTTGACCGATGCACGCCCGGCGATCGCGCCGCTGGCAGGCTCGCGCCACGCCGAGACGATCGCCTCGAGCGCGTCATCGCTCGGCGTCGAACCGTCGCCGTGGCCGCCGTCCGGTGTCCTCTGCGGATCCGTGTGTCCTCCTCCGCGATATGCGCCTGCACCTTGCGGGCTTCCGGCTTGCCCCGATTCGTCCACCGCGCGCTCCTCCGTCGCCCCTAGGTGAGGCTACCGTGTGGGCGGAAAGGGGGTAAGTTGCAATCCCGACCCAAATCCGGATGGTGAACATGACCTCGGCGATGAGTGGCACCCAGTCGGCCGGACGGCCGGTGCGGCTGCCCCGGTCGGCGCGCCGCAAGCAACTGCTCGCCGCGGCGCAGCAGGTTTTCGTGGCGCAGGGTTATCACGCCGCCGCGATGGATGACATCGCCGAGCGGGCGGGTGTCTCCAAGCCGGTGCTCTACCAGCACTTCCCCGGCAAGCTGGAGCTCTATCTGGCGCTGCTGGACACCCACTGCGACGCGATGGTGTCCCGGATGCGCGCCGCGATGGAGGCGACCACGGACAACAAGGAGCGCGTCCGCGGCGCGATCCAGGCCTACTTCGACTTCATCGACCACGAGAGCGAGGCGTTCCGCCTGGTCTTCGAGTCGGACCTGCGCAACGACCCCGCGGTCCGCGAGCGGGTGGACCGGGTCGAGAGCGGCTGCATCGCCGCGATCACCGACACGATCATGGCCGACACCGATCTGAGCCGGGCCCGCGCGGAGCTGCTCGCCTCCGGCCTGGTCGGCGCCGCGGAGGTCGCGGCGCGCTTCTGGGTGGCCGGTGGCCGCCAGGTGGACAAGCCCGACGCGGAGGCGCTGCTGACCGCGCTGTCGTGGCGCGGCATCGCGAGCTTCCCCCTGCACGGGGAGCACGCCTGATCGCGTTAGTCTTCAACCACACTGGGTGTGCGCGCCGAGGCACGGCCGCGCCGCAGCCCGATCAAGGAGGAAGACGTGGAGGTCAAGATCGGCGTGCAGTATGCGCCTCGGGAGCTGGTGCTGGAGAGCAACCAGTCGCCGGCCGAGGTTGAAGCTGCGGTCACCGACGCGATCGACGGTGGCGACAAGGGAGTGCTGTCGCTCGTGGACGAGAAGGGCCGCCGGGTGATCGTGCCGGTCGGCAAGATCGCCTACGTGGAGATCGCCGAGTCGTCGCCGCGGCCGGTTGGGTTCTCTTCCGCCCGTTGACAGATAGCGCTCAGGCCCTGCCCCGCTTCCGGGTCGGGGCCTGAGTCAGTTGTTCAGCCCGACGGCGCCCATGCGGGCGGTGTGCGCCGACGTGAGGCGCTTGAGCAGCGCCTGGAAGTCGGCGCCGCCGATGGCCAGCAGCCCGGCCAGCGACGGCCGCTCCGCGGCGACCCGCAGCGCCTGCGAGATGCCCTCGCCGACCAGCCGGCGCGACCACATCGACAGCCGGTTGGCGACCTTCGGGTCGGCGGCGATCGCGGCCCGCAGCTCGTCGGCGGCGAAGTCGGCGTGCCGGGAGTCGTGCAGCACGTCCAGGATCAGGTCCTGGTCCGGCCCGGCGAGCACCGCCGCGACCTCCCGGGTGAAATCGTCGGCGATGCCGTCGCCGACGTAGGCCTTGGCCAGGCCCTCCAGCCAGTCGGCGGGCTCGGTCTGGGCGTGGTAGTCCGAGACGGCCTGCACGTAGGGCCGCATGGCCTCCTCCGGGTCCGCGCCCAGCTCCGTGAGGCGGTCGGCGAGCCTGCAGTAGTTGGTGATCTCGCGCCCGGCCATCTCGCTGAGCACCGCCCGGCGGCGCAGGTCGGGGGCCAGGCGCGCGTCGGCCGCCATCCGGTCGAAGGCGACCAGCTCGCCATAGGCCAGCATGCCGAGCAGGTCGACCACTGCCGAGGCGGGCGGAGTGAGATCGGACACGACGGCACACTACATCGCCGGGTCGCCCGGCGCGCTCCGGTGCCACCTGGCGGCGTGGTGCGCGCATTGGTCCGCGAGCCGGTACAATGGCTCCAACGGCCGTGGACGGACCCTAGTCCCGGCGCCGGCGCTTGTAGCCCGCGACCTTGATCATTTCGGTTGCGTGTGGCCCGCGCCCTATCCATTCGAGCGCACCCGGCTTCACCAGGGGCGCTCCCGCGAGAGAGACACCCTGAGCACAACATGACGATCGACAACACTGAGGCCGCCGAAGCTGTGGCCCCGCGCGCACCCGTGCGCCCAGACGCACCCACCTTCGCCGACCTGGGTGCCCGGCCCGAGACCGTGGCCGCCCTCGAAGCCGTCGGCATCGTCCACGCCTTCGCCATCCAGGAATACGCCGTGCCGATCGCGCTGCGCGGCACCGACCTCATCGGCCAGGCGCCCACCGGCACCGGCAAGACCCTCGGGTTCGGTGTGCCGCTGCTGGACCGGGTCACCGCCCCGGCCGAGGGCGCCGACGGCCTGCCGCAGGCGCTCGTCGTGGTCCCGACCCGCGAGCTGGGCCTGCAGGTGGCCCGCGACATCGCCGCCGCCGGCAAGACCCGCGGCATCCGCGTCCTGCCGCTCTACGGCGGCGTCGCCTACGAGCCGCAGGTCGACGCCCTCACCAAGGGCGTCGAGATCGTCGTGGGCACCCCGGGCCGGCTGCTGGACATGGCCAAGAGCAAGCACCTGCGCCTGCACGCCGTGCGGGCCCTGGTGCTCGACGAGGCCGACCGCATGCTCGACCTCGGGTTCCTCGACGACGTCGAGCGGATCCTGACCCTGCTGCCGGAGGACCGGCAGACGATGCTGTTCTCCGCCACGATGCCCGACCCGATCGTGACCCTGGCGCGGCGGTTCCTGCGCCAGCCGATGACGATCCACGCGCACCACGACGCCAGCACCGGCCCGTCGCCGCTGACGAAGCAGTTCATCTACCGCACCCACCCGATGAACAAGATCGAGATCGTGGCGCGGATCCTGCAGTCGACGGACCGCGGCCTGACCATGATCTTCACGCGGACCAAGCGGGCCGCCGACCGGGTCGCCGAGGACCTCGACTTCCGCGGCTTCGCCGCCGCCGCCGTGCACGGCGACCTCGGCCAGGGCGCGCGGGAGCGGGCACTGCGCGCGTTCCGGGCCGGCAAGATCGACGTGCTGGTCGCCACCGACGTCGCGGCCCGCGGCCTCGACGTGTCCGGCGTCACGCACGTCATCAACTACGACTGCCCCGAGGACCAGGACACCTACACCCACCGCATCGGCCGCACCGGCCGCGCGGGCGCGACGGGCGTCGCCGTGACGTTCGTCGACTGGGAGGACATGCCCCGCTGGCGGATCATCGACAAGACGCTGGGCATGGACCTGCCGGAGCCGCCGGAGACCTACCACACCTCCGCGCACCTGCTCACCGACATCGGCATCCCGGAGGGCATGACCGGCTCCCTGCCGACCGGTGACCGCAAGCGCGCCGGCCTCGCCGCCGAGCAGCTCGAGGACATCGAGGGCAAGCCGCGCGGCCGGGGTGCCCGCTCGCGGGGCCGCGGCCGGAGCGAGGCGGCCGCACCGGCGGCAGAGCCGGCCGGTGAGGCCCGCCGCCCGCGGCGCCGCCGCCGGCACGGCGAGGTCGACCCCGCCGAGCTGGCCCCCGCCGACGGCCAGGCCGTCGAGGCGGGTCCGGCCGGCACCGGCGAGGAGGGCGAGCCGCGTGCGGCCCGCACCCGCACCCGCCGGCGCCGGGTCGAGAGCGCCGACGCCCTGGAGGGCGTGGAGAGCAGCCCGGTCGTCACCGCCGAGGCCGGCGAGGAGGGCGAGGCCCGCACGGCCCGCGCCCGCACCCGCCGGCGCCGCCGAGGCGGCCGCGGCCGGGGCGGCGACGCCGCGACCGAGAGCGCTGGCTCGGAAGACTGATCGCTCGTGCCGCTTGTCACCGCCGGGGCCGGCGAGGAGGGCGCGGCCCGCGCCCGCCGGCGCCGCCGGGGCGGCCGCGACCGAGAGCGCCGGCTCGGAGGACTGACCGCTCTTGTCGCTCCTCACCGCCGGGGACGGTGAGGACGGTGCGGCCGCGCTGCACCCGCCGACGCGACCGAGAGCGCTGGCTCGGAGGGCTGACCGCTTGTGCCGCTCCTCACCGCCGGGGCCGGTGAGGAGGGCGAGGTCGCGCGG
This sequence comes from Dactylosporangium sp. NPDC050688, assembly GCF_040654515.1. Taxonomy (NCBI): domain Bacteria; kingdom Bacillati; phylum Actinomycetota; class Actinomycetes; order Micromonosporales; family Micromonosporaceae; genus Dactylosporangium; species Dactylosporangium sp. NPDC050688. Next base: position 296,402 of record NZ_JBFAIC010000002.1, on the reverse strand, counting down.
CCCGCGCCCGCACGGCGCTGGCGCCGCGGCCGAGAGCGCTCGCTTTACCGCACGTCGACGGTGAATTCAGCGCGGTGGACCTGTCCACCGCGCTGGAACTCGAAGTAGAGGCGGTAGCGCCCGACGCTGGGCGCTGACAGCCAGAACTTGACCGCCCCGCCGACGAGCTGGTCCTCGGGGTGCACGTGCAGGTAGCCCAGGTCGCCGTCGCGCAGCACGACCAGGTGGCCGTAGGCGCCGAGGTACCGCTCCAGGTCGGTGACCGGTGTGCCCGATGCCAGGACCCGCAGCGACAGTGGCCGGGTGGCGTTGACCGCGGGCGTGCCCTCCAGCGCCACCGTCATCCCGCCGGTCTCGGCGGTGCGCACCGGGTCGGGCAGCGGCACCGGCCGGTAGTCCCCGGCGACCGTGGCGTCCACGGCGAGCGTGACCGGCACCTGCGCGCCTGACGGGTCGAACGTGAGGAAGTCGGTGTAGATCCGCCAGATGCCGGGCGACGGCAGGCCCAGCGGCACCGACCAGGTGCCGTCCGGCGCCATCTGCGGGTGCAGGTGCTGGAAACCGGACAGGTCGTGCCGGGCCACCACCAGGTGCATGAGCTTCTCGTGGTTGAGCACGAAGCGGGTGACGGCCTTGCCGTCCGGCCCGAGCACCCGGAACGTGAAGGGCTGCGCCGCGCCGGCGGCGAACGTCGTGGCCGCCGGGGCGAGGGTGAAGCCGCCGGCGCTCAGCGACAGCCCGCCCAGGTCGCCGGCGGTGGCGCCGCCGTGCGCGTGCGACGGGATGGCGGTCGGCGCGCTCGCGGCCGGCGGTGCCGCCCGCTCGGTCGACCTGGCGATCACGAAGCCCAGGAGCAGCGCCAACACGAGTCCACCAGCGACGACCGGGCCCTTCATGTCCAAGACCGTAGCCGCCGCCCCGCCCTACTACTCCACCGGGGGACTTTTAGTCACGTTTGTCCATAATGTTTCGTTGGCGACACGTGGGGTCAATCGGCAAGTTATGGAGCGCGGCCGCGGGGTTCGTCGTCGCGGCCCTGATCGTTCCCGGCGCCGGGCACGCGGACCCGGTCACCGACCGGCAGCGCCAGCTCGCCACCGCGTGGCAGGAGCTGGAAGTGGTCATCGAACGGTTCAACGCCGTCCGCGACGACCTGCGCGCGACCGACGCCCAGCTGGAGCGGGTGAACTCCCGCACCGGCCCGCTGCAGGCGCGGGTCGACGCGGCCCAGCGCGACGCCGACGAGGTCGCCGCCACGCTCTATCGCAGCGGCGCGGTGACCACCACCGCGGTGCTCATCAGCGCGCCGTCGCCCGAGTCGTTCATGGACCAGCTGGCCACCCTCGACCACCTGCAGCGCCGGCGGACCGACGCGCTGCGCCGGCTCAAGGCCGACAGGGCCGCCCTGGCCAGGGAGCACGACGAGCTCAGCGGCCTGAAGGTCCGCCAGCGTACGCAGCAGCAGGAGCTGGGCCAGCGCAAGGCGACCATCGAGGCGCAGCTCAGGCGGCTCGGCGGCGACCGGGCCGGCCGGGCCGCCCGCGCCCCCTCCGGCGCGCTGCACGACGGCTACGTGCCGGTGTTCACCGACGACCCGGCGGGCCGCGCGGTCCGCTACGCCTTCTCCCAGCTCGGCAAGGTGTACCGGTGGGGCGCCGACGGACCTGACACCTTCGACTGTTCGGGGCTGACGATGGCGGCGTGGAAGGCGGCCGGCGTGGTCCTGCCGCACAACGCGGCGCGGCAGAAGAAGACCGTCACGCCGATCAGGCGCGAGGACCTGCGCCCCGGTGACTTGGTCTTCTACTACAAGGACGTCAGTCACGTCGGCATGTACATCGGCGACGGCCGGGTCATCGAGGCGCCGCGTGCCGGCGAGCGCATCTCGATGCGGCTGCTCGACTACGCCCCGATCGTCGGGTACGGCCGCCCCGACTATGCGGCGGGGTGATCCGGATCGATCTTGAGGTACCGCAGGTAGTGAGCCGATCGCGAAGCGCTGATCGACTCGCAGAGACGGGCTACAACGGGGTTCTGTTTGTGTCCTAACGGACGAGGCGCGCCAGTCGGCTTGGCGACAGCATCGATCAGGCAGTGGACATCTACTTATGGTTCCCCCAGTGCGTCCGCATCAGGAGTGCTCGCATGAGGCGTCGTCGCCACTCCCGCTTTACCATGGGCCTCGTGCTCGCGCTCTGCGTGCCCGCGTCGGCGGCACTGACCGCACCGCAGTCGGCCGGCGCGGTGACCACGCTGCCGAACGGGTTCTCCGAGCAGATCGTGCTGTCCGGGCTGACGCACCCCACCAAGCTGGTGTTCGCCCCTGACGGCCGGGTCTTCGTCGCGGAGAAGGGCGGCACGATCCAGGTCTACGACAGCCTGTCCGACCCGACGCCCACCCTGTTCGCCGACCTCAGCGCGCGGGTGCACGACAACGAGGACAAGGGTCTGCTCGGCCTGGCGGTGCCGCCGAACTTCCCGTCGAACCCGTCCGTGTACGTCACGTACACCGCGACCACGCCGATCGGCGGCGGCCTCGACCTCGGCGACACCTGCCCGACGCCCGGCACCGGCTGCATCGTCAGCGGGCGGCTGTCCAAGCTCACCGCCAGCGGCAACACCTGGACCGGCACCGAGCAGGTGCTCCTCAACGACTGGTGCCAGCAGTTCGAGACCCACTCGATGGGCGACGTGCGCTTCGGCCCCGACGGCGCGCTCTACGTCAGCGGCGGCGACGGCGCCAGCCCGGTCTTCACCGACTGGGGCCAGCAGGGCAACCCGGTCAACCCGTGCGGCGACCCGCCCGGCGGCGTCGGCGCGGCGCTGAGCCCGCCCACCTCCGAGGGCGGCGCCCTGCGTTCCCAGGACGTGCGGACGCTGAGCGACCCGACCAGCCTCAGCGGCACCATCATCCGCATCGACCCGGTCACCGGCGCGGCCAAGACCGACAACCCGCTCTACAACGCGACCACCGACCCCAACGCGCGGCGGATCGTGGCGTACGGCCTGCGCAACCCCTTCCGCTGGACCTTCAAGCCCGGCAGCAGCGAGATCTGGATCGGCGACGTCGGCTGGCGGACCTGGGAGGAGATCAACCGGCTGCCCAACCCGCTCGCCACGCCCGTCACCAACTTCGGCTGGCCGTGCTACGAGGGCAACGCGCAGCAGGCCGGGTACCGCGACGCCAACCTGAACCTGTGCACCAGCCTGTACAACACCAACGCCGCGACCGGCCCGGTGTACACGTACGGGCACCACCAGTACGTCAACGACAACGACGGCTGCCCGACCGGCGGCTCGAGCCCGACGGGCATCGCGTTCTACCCGACCTCCGGCGGCGCCTACCCCGCCCAGTACCAGGGCGCGCTCTTCTGGGGCGACTACGCCCGCCGCTGCATCTACGCGATGCTGCCGACCAACGGCACCCCGGACCCGAGCAAGATCCAGACGTTCGCGCCCGGCGCGGCCGGCCCCGTCGACCTGGAGATCGGCCCCGGCGGCGACCTGTACTACGTCGACATCGACGGCGGCACGGTGCGGCGGATCAACTACAGCGCCGGCAACCAGCCCCCGTCGGCCGTGATCAGCGCCGACAAGACCTCGGGCGCGCCGCCGCTGGCGGTGCAGTTCACCTCGGCCGGCACGAGCGACCCCAACGCCGGCGACGTGCTCACGTACCAGTGGGACTTCACGAACGACGGCACCTGGGACGCGACCGGTCCGGCCGCGGCCCACACGTACACCAGCATCGGCAACTACACGGCCAAGCTGCGGGTCACCGACGCGGGCGGGCTGTCGGACACCAAGACCCTGCAGATCCTCGTCGGCTCCGACGCGCCCGTGCCGGTGATCGACACCCCCGCGGCCGGCTTCACCTGGGCCACGAACGACACGGTCACCTTCACCGGCCACGCCACCGACGCGCAGGACGGCACCGTCCCGGCGGCGAACCTGCACTGGCAGCTGATCTTGCAGCACTGCGCCGCGCCCGACAACTGCCACCAGCACTACATCAGCGAGGTCGACGGCGCGTCCGGGTCCTTCATCGGGCCCGACCACGAGTACCCGTCCTATGTCGAGTTGCGGCTCACCGCGACCGACAGCAGTGGTCTGAGCACCACGGTCAGCCGCCGGGTCGACCCGAAGACCGTGAACATGACGTTCAACTCCGTGCCGAGCGGCCTCAACGTCACCGTCGGCTCGGTCACCGGCGTCACCCCGTTCGTGGCGACGGTGATCCAGAAGTCGACGCAGACCGTGTCGGCGCCGACGCCGCAGACGCTCAACGGCACCCAGTACACCTTCGGCTCGTGGAGCCAGGGCGGCGCCGCCACGCAGGTCATCACCGCACCGACCGCGGCGGCGACCTACACCGCGACCTACGAGGCGACCGGCGGCGGCTCGTGCTCCGACAGCTTCGGCTACGTCTGCAGCACCGCCACCCGGGCGTTCGTCAACGCCGACACCACGGTGCTGGCCCTGACCGGCGACGACGCCGTGCAGCAGATCTCCCTGCCCTTCCCGATCAAGTTGTACGGCCAGACGTACAGCACCGCTTGGATCGACACCAACGGCCTGGTGAGCTTCGTCAACCCCAACGGGTACAAGTGGGACAACACCGCGCTGCCGAACCCCGCGCTGGCCAACGCGGCGGTCTACGCCTTCCACGACGACCTGATCGTCGACGCCAACGCGTCCGTGCGCACGACCACCATCGGGACCGCGCCGAACCGCCAGTTCGTCGTCGAGTGGCGCAACCCGTACATCTACGGCAACACCAGCCGGCGGATCACCTTCGAGGCGATCCTCTCGGAGAACGGTGACGTGATCACCAACTACGCCAGCCTGGACAGCGACATCGAGCGGGGCAGCACGGCCACCGTCGGCATCGAGAACGCCGACGGCACCGTCGGCCTCGCCTACTCGGTCAACACCGCGAAGCTGCAGTCCGGCCGGGCGGTCGTCTTCACCGCGCCCGGCGGCACCACCCCGCCGCCCCCGCCGCCGCCGTCCACCGCGACGGTCAGCGGCACGGTGACGGTCTCCGGCGGCGGCGCCGCCGCCGGGGCGACCGTGACGCTCACGGCCGGCACGACGACCACCACCAGCGCGTCCGGCGGGTACAGCTTCGCGGACGTGCCCTACGGCTCGTACACCGTGAGCGCCACCGCCAGCGGGCAGTCGACGTCGTCGGCGCTCACCGTCGACGCGGCCAGCAAGACGCTCAACCTCACGCTGCCGGCACCCCCGCCGCCGACCGGCAACTACGCGGTCACGACGGTGGCGACCCCGTTCGTCCCGGCCGACGCCACGGTGCTCACCCTCACCGGCGACGACAACATCCAGCAGGTGACCCTGCCGGCGCCGGTCACCCTGTACGGCCAGACCTACACGACGGCCTGGATCGACACCAACGGCAAGGTCTCGTTCGTGAACCCGGGCGGCGCCTACGTGGAGCACTCCGCGCTGCCGTCGGCCGCGGCGCCGAACGCGACCGTGTACGCCTTCTGGGACGACCTCGTCGTGGACGGCTCGGCGTCCGTGCGCACCGCGCTCGTCAACGGCTCGGTCGTGATCGAGTGGCGCAATCCGTACATTTACGGCAACGGCGTGCACAACCGGGTGGCGTTCTCCGTCGTGTTCGCCCCCGACGGCACGATCACGCTGCACTACTCCAGCCTCGACAACGACGTGAAGAAGGGCAGCGGCGCCACCGTCGGGGTCGAGAACGCGGCCGGCACCACCGCGGCGCAGTACCTGTACAACCAGCCGCTGCTGGTCTCCGGCACCGCGGTGCGCTTCACGCCGTGATTTGTCATACCTGGTTGCTAGGTTCGTGGGGTGCGATCTGAGGCAACCGACGTTCTGAAGAAGCTCGCTGGTCCTTCCGCCGAGTTGCGGGAGGACCAGTGGGCCGCCATCTCCGCGCTGGTCGCCGAGCACCGCCGGGTGCTCTGCGTGCAGCGCACGGGGTGGGGCAAGTCCGCGGTCTACTTCATCGCCACCGCGCTGCTGCGCGCCCGCGGCGCCGGGCCGACGGTGATCGTGTCGCCGCTGCTCGCCCTGATGCGCAACCAGGTCGAGGCGGCGGCCCGGGCCGGCATCACCGCCCGCACGATCAACTCGGCCAACCTGGAGGAGTGGGACCAGATCACCGCCGAGATCGCCGCCGGCGGCGTCGACGTCCTGCTCGTCTCGCCCGAGCGGCTCAACAACCCCGACTTCCGCGACAACGTGCTGCCCAAGCTCGCCGCCACCACGGGCCTGCTGGTCGTCGACGAGGCGCACTGCGTCTCCGACTGGGGCCACGACTTCCGCCCCGACTACCGGCGGCTGCGCACCCTGCTGCTCGACCTCGCCCCCGGCACCCCGGTCCTGGCGACCACCGCTACCGCCAACGCTCGGGTCACCGCCGACGTCGCCGAGCAGCTCGGCGACGCCCTGGTGCTGCGCGGCTCGCTGGACCGCGAGTCGCTGCGCCTGGGCTCGCTGACCCTGCCGTCGGCCCCGCACCGGCTCGCCTGGCTCGGCGAGCACCTGGGCGGGTTCACCGGCTCCGGGATCATCTACACGCTGACCGTCGCCGCCGCCCACGAGACCGCCGCCTATCTGCGCGCCTGCGGTTACGAGGTGGCCGCCTACACCGGCCAGAGCGAGGGCGCCGACCGCCTCGCCGCCGAGGAGGACCTCCTCGCCAACCGGATCAAGGCCCTCGTCGCCACGTCAGCCCTCGGCATGGGCTTCGACAAGCCCGACCTCGGCTTCGTCGTGCACCTCGGCGCGCCGTCCTCCCCGATCGCCTATTACCAGCAGGTCGGCCGCGCCGGCCGGGCCGTCGACAAGGCCGACGTGCTGCTCCTGCCCGGCACCGAGGACCAGGCCATCTGGCGTTACTTCGCCTCCCTGGCCTTCCCGCCCGAGCCGCAGGTCCGCGCGGTCCTCGACACCCTCGCCGAGGCCGGCCGCCCGCTGTCCACCGCCGCCCTGGAGACCCGCGTCGAGCTGCGCCGCACCCGCCTCGAGCTGATGCTCAAGGTCCTCGACGTCGACGGCGCCGTCCACCGCGTCCGCGGCGGCTGGGAGTCCACCGGCGCCCCGTGGCGCCACGACACCGAGCGCTATGACCGCATCGCCGCCGCCCGCGCCGCCGAGCAGGGCGCGATGCGCGACTACGCCGCCCTGACCACCTGCCGCCTCGAGTTCCTGCGCGCCACCCTCGACGACCCCGGCGCCGCCCCCTGCGGCCGCTGCGACAACTGCGCCGGCACCTGGTATCCGACCGCCGTCTCCCCGGACGCCCTCGCCTCGGCCCGCTCCCACCTCGGCCGCACCGGCGTCGAGATCACCCCCCGCCGCATGTGGCCCACGGGCCTCGCCGCCATCGGCGTCCCCCTCGCCGGCAAGATCCCGCCCGCCGAGCAGGCGCTGCCGGGCCGCGCCATCGGCCGCCTCAGCGACCTCGGCTGGGGCGACAAGCTGCGCAAGCTCCTCGCCGCCCCCGACGCCCCGCTCCCCGACGACATCTTCGCCGGCGTCGTCGCCACCCTCACCGAATGGGCCAAGGGCGACGACCCCTGGCCGGCCCGCCCCTCCGGTGTCGTGATCCTCGGCTCCCAGAGCACCCCAACCCTCCTGCACTCCCTCGGCACCCGCATCGCCGAGGTCGGCCACCTGCCCCTGCTCGGCACCGTCGAGCCCGCCCACTCCGCCGACGCCGCCTCCCGCACCAACAGCGCCCAGCGGGTGCGCGCGCTGCACGATGCCTTCACGGTCCCACCGCCGCTCGCCGCCCAGCTGTCCTCCCTCCGCGGCCCCGTCCTCCTCGTCGACGACCTGGTGGACAGCGGCTGGACCATGGCGATCGCCGCCCGTCTCCTGCGCCGGGCCGGCGCACCTGACGTTCTGCCGTTCGCGCTGGCGCTGTCCGCCTGATCGGCGCCTTCACCGGCCTTTGGCTGCACACTGTGCGGTCTTCGCTGCGTCTGTCTCGGCCGTGCCAGTGGCGGGTGGGCCCGTCTCAGCCCTGTCCGCCAGACGCTCTTGCCCGCTCTGTCTGATGCTCTTGCCCGCCTGCCCGGACCCGGGCAGGCTTCTCGGCGGGCCACGTGACCGCTCAGCCAGCCACATCCGCGTTCGCACTGCCTGCGCGGGGGCGCGGCAGCGCCCGTCCATCGATCGCCTTGCTTACCCGGTGGATTGCTGGAACCCGGTGGATCCCTGTTTGCCGGCGACCAGTAATCCACCGGGTTGCAGTAGTCCACCACGTTGTCGGCAATCCGGCCGCTGGTCGATGTGACGGCGGGCCGGGCCGCCAACGCCCATGCGGCCGGACGAAGGTCCGCGCCAGGTGCTGCCGTGGGCCGGGTCAGTCCTCCGGGTACCAGGCGGCCCGGCGCATGTCCACCTTGTCCGACTTGAGGGGGGTTCCCTCCTGGCGGTGGCGGCGGAGGGCTTCCTGTTCGTGGCCCGGGACGAGGCGGCCGTTGGCGGCCACGACGCGGTGCCAGGGGACGCCGCCGCCCTCGCGGGCCATCACGGAGCCGACCTGGCGCGGGCCGCCCCGGCCCAGGTAGTCGGCGATCGCGCCGTAGGACATGACGCGGCCCGGGGGAATGCGTTCCACCACGGTGAGGACCAGCTCGGCGAAGTCGTCATCGGCCACGATATGGGAACCTACCGTGGGTTCCGGACGGGAACCCGGCAAGATAGGCGGCGTGCGGGAACAGGTCATCGAGGCTCGACGGATCGTGGTCAAGGTCGGGTCGTCGTCGTTGACCACCGCGGCCGGCGGGCTCGACGCGGAGCGGGTGGACGCGCTGGTCGACGCGCTGGCGAAGAGTCCGGCGGAGGTCGTGCTCGTGTCGTCGGGCGCGATCGCGGCGGGGCTGGCGCCGCTGGGGCTGGCGCGGCGGCCGCGGGACCTCGCGACGCAGCAGGCGGCGGCGAGCGTCGGGCAGGGGCTGCTCATGCGGGCGTACAACGACGCGTTCGCCCGGCACGGCAGGGTGGTCGGGCAGGTGCTGCTCACCGTCGACGACGTGACGCGGCGGGTGCACTACCGCAACGCGTACCGGACCCTGCGCCGGCTGCTGGACCTGCGGGCCGTGCCGATCGTCAACGAGAACGACACCGTCGCCACGGAGGAGATCCGGTTCGGTGACAATGACCGGCTGGCCGCGCTCGTGGCGTCGCTCGTCCACGCGGACCTGCTGGTGCTGCTGTCGGACGTCGACGGCCTGTACACCGGCGACCCGGCCAAACCCGGCTCGCTGCCGGTGACGGACGTGCGGTCACCGGACGACCTGGCGGGCATCGACGTGAAACGGCCCGGCAGGGCGGGGGTCGGCACCGGCGGCATGGTGACCAAGGTCGAGGCGGCGAGGATCGCGACGACCAGCGGGATCCCGGTCGTGCTGACGTCCGCGCCCAACGCGGCCAGGGTCCTGGCCGGGGAGCCGGTCGGCACGCTGTTCCACCGGCTGCGGGAGCGGCCGCAGGCGCGGCTGTTCTGGCTCGCGCACGCGACCAGCCCGCGCGGCAGGCTGCACCTGGACCCGGGCGCGGTGCAGGCCGTCATCCAGCGGCACGCGTCGCTGCTGCCGGCCGGGATCACCGCGGTCGACGGGCGGTTCGCGGCCGGGGACCCGGTGGACCTCGTCGACGTCGGCGGGGTGCCGGTCGCCCGGGGGTTGGTCAACTACGACGCCACGGAGCTGCCGCCGCTGCTCGGCAGGTCGACCGGGGAGCTCGCCGCGGCGCTCGGCCCCGCGTACGAGCGCGAGGTCGTCCACCGCGACGACCTGGTGCTGCTGTAGCGCCGTCTACAACAGCCGGCCCACGCCGCCCCGGCGCGGGTCGCCGCCGGCACCGGCCAGACCGACGCCGCTGACGCCGCCGAAATAGTGGTCGAGCCGGTCCCACTGCTGCACCACATAGCCGGCCCCGGCGAAGGGCGCGGGGTCGCAGCCCGGCTCGACGTGCATCCGCCGGACCCCGTCGACCGCCACGGGATGGAAGCGCGGCCGGCGGATCGCCGTGGCCATGTCGTCGCCGTGGACCAGCACGTTGGTGAGGGTCTGGATCAGGGCGGTCCGGATGCGGGTCGCCCCGGCGGAGCCGATCGCCATGACCAGGCCGCCGGCGGAGTCCAGCACGACGGTCGGGCACATGCACGACGCCATCCGCTCGCCGGGCAGCGTGCCCGGGCGGATGAGCTCACCCTCGCCGAGCATGGAGTTGAGGTGGACGCCGAGGCCCGGCAGCCACACCCCGGCGCCGATGCCCAGCGTCATGGTGATCACGCAGGCGTTGCCCGAGTCGTCGACGACCGCGATGTTGGTCGTGTCGCCGAGGCGCTGCGAGCCGTACGCCAGCAGCGTGTCGGCCAGCTGCACCGCCGAGAACCCCGCCGGCAACGCGGCAATCGTCCGGATTGTTTCATTCAGGTCGTCCCGTGCCAGGACGCGGTACGGGCCGAATGCGGCCGCCGCCACGGGCACCTGCAGCACCCGGTACGAGGAGAGATCCCGCGCGCTGAGCACCCCGCCGCCGGCCTGCACCTGGGACAGCAGCGCCTGCCCGACCCGCCCGGTGTAGAAGGCGGCCGGCCCCTCCGCGGCCAGGATCCCGAGCGCGTCGTCCAGGCCGGGGTGGTGCAGCAGCTCGCCGCCCTCCAGCAGGCGGCCCTCGGGTGCGTACACGGCCGAACCGAACCCGGGCAGCATCGCCGGCGCGAGCGACACCAGGGTGCGGGCGTGCGCCCCGGGCAGCAGCACGCCGCTGCGGGCCAGGTTCAGCGCCGGCGCCACCACCCGCTGCCAGGGCAGCCGCCCCCATCGACGGTGGATCTCGCCGGCCCCGGCCGGGATGCCGGGCACTCCTACGCTCGACGCGCCGATCTCGTACCGCTGCGGCACACCGCCGAACGAGATCTTGATCGGCACCATGGGCGCCGCCGGTGCGGTGCTGTCCAGGCCGGGCACCGCGCAGAAGAAGTCCAGGCAGGTGGTGGCCCCGGTGGCGGCGTCGAAATAGGTGGCGAACCCGCCGCCGGCCAGGCCGGTCAGCACGCTCTCCGCGACGCAGCCGGCGAGCATCGCGGCCACGGCCGCGTCGGCGGCGGACCCACCGGCCTCGAGCACCCGCAGCCCGACCTCGGTCGTGGCGGGGTGCCCGGCGGCGACCCCGGCCGGGATCCGTGACCGGGGGCGCGATGCTGCCTGCAGCAGGGCGGTCGACAGCGGAGGTTCCTTTCCACGATGGTGATCGCTAGCATTCGTGGACCATGGCCCCAGACGTGCGAACCCAGGTCCTGCCGGGACGTGTGCGGGCGGGCTATGCGCTCGGCTCGCTCGTCACCGGCGCGTTCGGCACCGTGCCGGGCCTGCTCCTGCTGCCTTACCTGACGGACACGCTCGGCGTCGCTGCCGGGGTCGCCGGGCTGCTGGTGCTGGCGCCGAAGGCGTGGGACGTGCTGATCAACCCGGTTGCCGGGAGGATTTCCGATCGTACCCGCACTTCGATGGGGGCCAGGCGACCATTTCTGCTCTTCGGCGGCCTGGCGCTGGCGGTGCTGTTCGCCGCGATCTTCGCCGCGCCGAACGGTGCGGACTCCGCCGCCTACGCGGCCGTGATGTTCCTGCTCGCGGCGACCGCGTTCGCGTTCTACCAGGTGCCGTACGTCGCGATGCCGGCCGAGATGACCGACGACTACGCCGAGCGGACCCGGCTGATGAGCTGGCGGGTCGCCATCCTCGCGGTCGCGATCCTGGTCTCCGGGGCGCTGTCGCCGATGGTGACGAAGCAGTTCGGCGGCGGCATCCCCGGTCACCGGGCGATGGGGATCTTCGTCGCCGCGCTGATCCTCGTCGGCACGTTCGGCTCGTTCTTCGGTACCCGCGCCGCCCCCGTCGGCAAGGTCCTGCCGAGCGAGCCGTCCTTCGCCGCGCAGCTGCGGGTGGTGCGGGCCAACCGGCCGTTCCGGCTGCTGCTGATCTGCTTCGTCGTGCAGGCCGCCGGCATCGCGACCATGCTGGCCGGGGTCAGCTACTTCGCCACGCAGATCCTCGAGTCCCCGGACACCGGCGCGACGCTGCTGTTCGCCTGCTTCGTCGGCCCGGCGCTGCTGGTCATGCCGGTGTGGACCCGGGTCGGCCGGCGGGTCGGCAAGCTGCGCGCCTACGTGTACGCCTCGGTGCTGTTCGCGGCCGCCGCCGGGTTGCTGGCGTTCGCGCCGTTCCTGCCGGTCGTCGCCGTGTACGTCCTGACCGGGCTCGTCGGCAGCGGCTACGCCGGCCAGCAGGTCTTCGGCATGGCCATGCTGCCGGACTGCATCGCGTTCGACGCCCAGCGCACCGGCCGCCGCCAGGCGGGCGTCTTCACCGGTCTGTGGACGGCGGGCGAGACGTTCGGCATGGCGCTCGGCCCCGGGATCTTCGCGCTGCTGCTCGCCGCGTTCGGCTACGTGTCCAGCTCGTCGGGCGAGGCCGCGGCGCAGTCCGGCACCGCGAAGCTCGGCGTCCTGCTCGGCTTCACCGTCGTGCCCGCCATCGTCATGGCATCGGCGCTCATCGGTCTGCGAGGCTACGACCTGGACGAGCGACGACTGACCGAGGGGGTCACGTGAAAGGCATTCCGGCGCAGCAGGTCCTGGCCGAGCTCGCCGAGCTGCGCAAAGGGGATCTGCCGACGCACGGCGGGCGGCTGTTCGCCTACGTCTACGACCCGGCCGTGCCCGGCCTCGACGAGCTGGCCTCGGCCGCGTACGCGTCGTCCGCGCACGTCAACGGGCTCGACCCGACCGCGTTCCCGTCGCTGCTGCGGATGGAGAACGACCTCGTCGGGATGGCCGCGGCCGTCCTCGGCGGGGGGCCGCAGACCGTCGGCAGCGTCACCAGCGGCGGCACCGAGTCACTGATCCTCGCCGTGAAGGCGGCCCGTGACGGCGCCCCGCACATCGCCGAGCCGCGCCTGGTCATGCCGGTCACCGCGCACGCCGCCCTCGCGAAGGCCGCCGCCTACCTGCGGGTGGCGTTGGATGTGGTACCGGTGGGCGCCGACCTGCGGGTGGACCCTGCCGACGTCGCGGCGGCGATCGGGCCGTCCACGGTGCTGGTCGCGTGCTCGGCGCCGTCCTACGCGCACGGACTGATCGACCCGGTCGAGCCGATCGCGGCCGCCGCGGCCGCCGCCGGGGTCCGCTGCCACGTCGACGCCTGCTTCGGCGGGTGGACGCTGCCGTTCCTGCGCCGCCTCGGCGAGCCGGTCCCGGCGTTCGACCTGTCCGTCCCGGGCGTGACCAGCATCTCCGTCGACCTGCACAAGTACGCGTACGCGCCGAAGGGTGTCTCCGTCCTGCTGCACCGCGACGAGGCGCTGCGCCTGCCGCAGTACTTCGGCTACGCCGACTGGCCCGGCTACACGATGGTCAACCCGGTCATCTCCTCGACCCGCTCCGGCGGGCCGATCGCGGCGGCCTGGGCGACCCTGCGGCACCTCGGCAACGACGGCTACCTGGCCCTCGCCGACACCACCCGCACCGCGGTGCGCGGGCTCGCCGCCGCCGTGTCGGCCGTCGACGGGCTGCGGCTGCTGCCGGTCGAGTCGACGGTGGTCGCGTTCCAGTCCGCCCCGCCGGACGGCGTCGACCTGTTCGTGCTCGCCGACGAGCTCGCCGCCCGGGGCTGGCACACCCAGCCGCAGTTCCAGCACGGGGACATCGCGCCGTCGGTACACCTGACGGTGACCGCGGCCGTCGCACCCAGAGTGGAGGAGTTCGCCGCGGACCTCGCCGCGTCCGTCGCCGCTGCCCGGGCCCTTGGCCCCGTGGAACTGCCCGACGGCATCTTCGAGCTGCTCGGCTCGGTCGAGTCGGTGGCCGCCGCGCTCGGCGTCGGTGCCGGCGACGCCGTCCTGCCCGAGCGGATGGCCGTCATCAACACGCTGCTCAACGCCGCGCCACCGGCCGTGCGCGAACAGTTACTGGTCGCATTCCTCAGTCTGCTGCAGCGCCCGACGGGCGTAGGCTGACGCATATGGGGAGTGTCGTGGGCGACCCGATCAAGTTCGTGCTCAACTGGGGACGTCGCTATTCGCTGTGGGTGTTCAACTTCGGTCTCGCCTGCTGCGCGATCGAGTTCATCGCCACGTCCATGGGGCGGCACGACTTCATGCGCCTTGGCGTCATCCCGTTCGCGCACGGGCCGCGCCAGGCCGACCTCATGGTCGTCTCCGGCACCGTCACCGACAAGATGGCGCCCGCGGTCAAGCGGCTCTATGACCAGATGCCCGAGCCGAAGTACGTGATCAGCTTCGGCGCGTGCAGCAACTGCGGCGGGCCCTACTGGGACTCCTACTCCGTCACCAAGGGCGTCGACCAGCTCATCCCCGTCGACGTCTACGTCCCCGGCTGCCCGCCGCGCCCGGAGGCGCTCCTGCACGGCATCATGAAGCTCCAGGACAAGATCGCGGGGGAGCAGTCGGGGCTCGGCGGGGTCAACCGCACCGACGTCAAAGCGCTGACCGCCCCTGCTGTGCGCAAGCCGTAGGATCTCGGCATGAACTCCGACGAGCTCGGCGGGCTGTTCGGTGACGACGCGTCCGTCAGCGAGTCCGCCGGGGGTGGCCGCCACAGCCGGCCGACCGTCGACGTGCCGCCCGAGCGCTGGCACGACGCGCTGCTGACCGCCCGCGACCGGCTGGCCTGCGACTTCTTCGACTGGCTGTCCGCCGTTGACGAGCTGCCAGGCGGCTTCACCGTGGTCGCGCACGTCTGGTCGACGACCGCGCACCACGGCCTGCTGCTGCGCACCTCCCTGCCGAGGGAGGCACCCGCCGTCGATTCGGTCGTCGACGTGTATCCGGGAGCCGCCTGGCACGAGCGGGAGACGCACGAGATGTTCGACATCGGCTTCGTGGGCAACGACGCACTGGCGCCGCTGCTGCTGCCGCCGGAGTTCGAGGGCCACCCGCTGCGCAAGGAGTTCGTGCTCGCGTCCCGGGTGGCGAAGCCGTGGCCCGGCGCGAAGGAGCCGGGGGAGAGCGAGCACACGGTGAGCAAGCGCGCCCCGATGCGCCCGCCGGGCGTGCCCGACCCCAGCGAGTGGCCGGGAGGCCGGGCCTGATGCCGATCTGGTTGGAGCTGGCTCTACGGGTCCTCGTCGTGGTCGGCGCGTTCCTCACCCTGCCGCTCATCGTCGGCCAGGCCGAGCACAAGGTCATGGCGCACATGCAGGGCCGCCTCGGCCCCATGTATGCCGGCGCCTTCCACGGCTGGGCGCAGCTGGTCGCCGACGGGGTCAAGTTCGTGCAGAAGGAGGACATCACGCCGCGCGCCGCCGACCGGCAGGTCTTCCGGCTCGCCCCGGTCGTCGCGCTGCTGCCCTACCTGGCCGTCCTGCTGGTCATCCCGCTCGGGCCGCACGGCCTCGTCGCTCAGCCGCTGGACGTCGGGCTGTTCTTCGTCCTGGCCGTCGTCGGCATCGGCGTGATCGCCGTGCTCATGGCCGCCTGGTCGTCGGCCAACAAGTACTCGCTGCTCGGCGGGTTGCGGGCGGCGGCCCAGCTGCTCGGCTACGAGCTGCCGTTCGTGCTGTCGGCGGCGTCGGTCGCGATGGCCGCCGGCACGCTGTCACTGTCCGGCATCGTCGAGGCATGGCGCCCCTGGTGGCTGCTGTGGCAGCTGCCGGCGATGCTGATCTTCTTCACCGCCGGCCTCGCCGAGATCCGCCGCCCGCCGTTCGACATGCCGATCGCCGACTCCGAGCTGGTCTTCGGCTACCTGACGGAGTACACGGGCCTGCGGTTCGCGTTCTTCCTGCTGGCCGAGTATGTCGGCATCGTCGTGATCGCCGCGCTCACCACCGTGCTGTTCCTCGGCGGCTGGAAAGGCCCGTTCGACGACCAGCTCGGCTGGCTGTGGACGCTGCTGAAGGTCTTCGCCGTCGCGTTCGTGGTGATCTGGCTGCGGGTCGCGTATCCGCGCCTGCGCGAGGACCAGCTGCAGCGGCTGTGCTGGCTGGTGCTGGTGCCGCTCGCGCTGCTGCAGCTCGTCATCACCGCCGCGGTCAAGGTCGCACTGTAAGCAAGGAGGGCACGCATGGAACTTCCCGGTAAGGGCCTCGTCAAGGGCCTCGCGGTGACCCTCGGCACGCTGGGCCGGCGCACCGGCACCCAGCAGTATCCCGACGTCGAGCCCGACCTGCCGCCGCGCAGCCGCGGTGTCATCGCGCTCATCGAGGAGAACTGCACGGTCTGCATGCTGTGCGCCCGGGAGTGCCCCGACTGGTGCATCTACATCGACTCCCACAAGGAGGAGGTCGTCGTCCCGGGCGCGGCGCGGGCCAGGCAGCGCAACGTGCTCGACCGGTTCGCGATCGACTTCTCGCTGTGCATGTACTGCGGGATCTGCGTCGAGGTGTGCCCGTTCGACGCGCTGCACTGGTCGCCCGAGTTCGAGTACGCCGAGCACGACATCCGCGACCTGCTGCACGAGAAGGACCGGCTCGAGGAGTGGGTCGCCACCGTCCCCGCGCCGCCGGCCCACGACCATCGGGGCGAACCGGCCAAGGAGCAGACCGCCGCCGCAAAACGCTCAGGTGGCGGCGCTGCCTGACCGATCCTCGTGGTGAGCCGCGCCTTTGCCGCGGCCGACTGCGCGGAGGTGGCGGCATGTCCCGGCTGGGGATCTCGCAGAAACTGTTCATCGGCTTCCTGCTCGTCTCGGTGGTGACGGTGGTGGTCGGCGTCTACGGGATCACCCGGCTGAAGGTGCTCAACCAGCGCGCCGACGACGTCTACGCCACCGCCGGCGCGCCCGGCTACAACGCGCAGAAGATGCAGAACCACTGGACCGAGACCCAGCTGCTCATGTACGCGGTCGCCGTCAGCCCGGCCGCGAACGTGGAGCAGATCGTGTCCGGGTACATCAAGCCCGTCGACGCGAGCTTCGACGAGGCGTACGCCGCCTACCTCGCCAGCCGCCACACCGCGGAGGGCAAGACGCTCGCCGACGAGCTGGCGCGGCAGATGGCCACCATCCGCAAGATCCGCGACGAGCAGGTCCTGCCGGCCGCCCGCCAGGGCAATCTGCCCGGCGCGCTGCAGGCCCTGTTCACGCCCGAGATGGGCGCCATCCTGGAGGCGCAGCAGAACGCCGGCAGCAAGATCGCCGACATCGAGCAGGCCAACGCGAAGAAGATCTCCGACGACGCCACCGACACGTACGAGTCCGCCCGCACCAGCCTGATCGTCATGCTGGTGCTCGGCATCCTGCTGTCGATTGGCCTCGCCGGGCTCGTCGCCCGGTCGATCGTGCGCTCGGTGCGCCGCGCCAAGACCGTCCTGGACGAGGTCGCCGGCGGTGACCTGACCGCCCGCATGGACGTGACCAGCGGCGACGAGGTCGGCCAGATGGGCCTGGCGCTCAACGGCAGCCTCGACCGCATCGCCGAGATGGTGCGCCTCGTCAGCACGTCGGCGACGTCCTTGGCTGGCTCGTCGACCCGCCTCACCGCCGTGGCCCGCACCATCGCCTCGGGCGTCGACGACGCCGCCGAGCAGGCCACCGCCGTCAGCGGCGCGGCCGGCCAGGTGTCGCGCAACGTGCAGACCGTCGCCGTGGGCACCGACGAGATGAACGAGAGCATCCGGGAGATCGCGCAGAACGCCACGGAAGCGGTACGGGTCGCGAACGAGGCCATGGAGGCCGCCAACGAGACGACCCGCACCATGGCGAAGCTGGGCGAGTCCAGCGCCGAGATCGGCAACGTCATCAACGTCATCACCGGCATCGCCGCGCAGACCAACCTGCTCGCGCTCAACGCCACCATCGAGGCCGCCCGCGCCGGCGAGGCCGGCAAGGGCTTCGCGGTCGTCGCCAACGAGGTGAAGGACCTGGCGCAGGAGACCGCGAAGGCGACCGAGGACATCAGCCAGCGGATCTCCGCGATCCAGGCCGACGCGGCCAGCGCCGTGGCCGCGATCAGCCGCATCAGCGAGGTCATCGAGAGCGTCAACGGCTACCAGACGACGATCGCCTCCGCCGTCGAGGAGCAGACCGCGACGACGAACGAGATGGGCCGCAACGCGGCGAACGCGGCCAGCGGCAGCACCGAGATCGCGGCCAGCATCGGCCGGGTCGCGCGGGCGGCGCAGTCCACCAGCGTCGGGGTGCAGGAGACCGAGTCGGCGGCGGCCGAGCTGGCGGGCATGTCGCAGGAGCTGAGCCGGGTGGTGTCGCGCTTCCGCGCGTAGCTTTTTGTTCCTCTTTTGCCGCCCGCCGGTCGAATCCTGTCGGACCCTGGTGGCAGGATGTCCGCCATGAGGGTGGCATCGGGATGACAGCGGCGGATGTGCTCCTCGTCGCACTCGGCGCCGTCGCGGTGGGCGCGGGCCTGCTGGTCGTGACCACCCGGCACGTGGTCCGGGCCGGGCTGTGGCTCGTCGTCACGCTGGGCGCCGTCGCCGGGCTCTATCTCGTGCTGTCCGCGGAGCTGCTGGCCTGGGTGCAGGTGCTGCTCTATGTCGGCGCCGTGGTGGTCCTGCTGCTGTTCGCCGTGATGCTGACCCGCGCGCCGATCGGCGCCAGCGACGACCTCGACCGGGTCCGCTGGCCGGGCGCGCTCGTCGGTGCCGGCGCCGCCGCCGGCCTGGGGGTGCTGTTCATCGACGCCTTCCATTGGAGCCGGGTCGGGCTGCCCGAGCCCGGCACCGCCGAGGCGATCGGCGGCGCCGTCTTCCGCACCTGGGTGCTGCCGTTCGAGCTGGTGTCGGTGCTGCTGCTGGCGGCGCTGGTCGGCGCGATCGTGGTGTCCCGGCCGGACGTCAGCGCCGGGTCCGGCCCCCGTCCAGGCGGGCGGGGGCGCTGATGCATCCGGTCCTGCCGTTCACGATCGCGGCGCTGCTGTTCGGCATCGGCGTCTACGGCGTCATCGTCCGGCGCAACGCCGTGCTGCTGCTGATGGCGGTCGAGCTGCTGCTCAACGCGGTCAACCTGGTGCTCGTCACCGCCGACGCCACGATCCGCTCCATGGTGCCGCACGGCGGCCAGTCGTTCGCCCTGTTCGTCATCGTGCTCGCCGCCGCGGAGATCGGCGTGGGTCTCGCCCTCATCCTCCAGCTGTACCGGCTGCGCCGCTCGGTCGACGTCGAGGACCTGCCGCTCACCGAGCAGCCCGCCGGCCCGGCTGCCGAGGCGTCGCCCGAGCCCGACCCGGAGGTGGCGCGGTGAAGGTCGACCTGCTCGGGCTTGCGCTGCCCGCGGTCCCGGTGGTCGCCGGGCTGCTCGGTCTGCTGCTGCGCAACCAGCGCCGCGGGATCGCCGCCGCGCTCGGCATCGGCGCCGCGGCCGCCGCGCTGGCCTGCGCGGTTGCTGTCGCCCTGCGCGGGGCGCGGGAGGCCGACGCCGGCGTCGTCGTCGCCGAGTTCGGGCGGCTGTCCGTCACGTTCGGCACCTGGCTCGACGGCCCCGCCGGGCTCGTCGCGGTCGCCGTCGGCGTCGTCGCCCTGTGCGTCCAGGTCTACTCGGTGGCCTACCTGCACGACGACGAGCGCTACGCGCCCTATGCCGCGCAGGTCAGCCTGTTCACCGGCGCGATGCTGCTCGTCGTCGTCTCCGGCGACCTGATCGCCCTGCTGGTCGGCTGGGAGGTCATGGGCATCTGCTCCTACCTGCTGATCGGCCACGACCGGCGGCTGCCGGAGGCACCCCGCGCCGCGGTCAAGGCGTTCCTGGTGACCCGCGTCGGCGACGTCGGCTTCCTGATCGGCATCGTGCTGCTCGGCCTGCACGCCGGCAGCTTCCGCATCGCCGACGTGTTCGCCGCGGACCTGCCCGCCGGCACCGTCACCGCCGCCTGCGTGCTGCTGCTGGCCGGCGTCGCGGGCAAGAGTGCCCAGTTCCCGCTGCACACCTGGCTGCCCGACGCGATGGCGGGCCCCACCCCGATCTCCGCGCTCATCCACGCCGCGACCATGGTCGCCGCCGGCGTCTATGTCGTGGCCCGGCTCTATCCGCTGTTCGAGCAGACCGGCGCGGCGCTCACCGTCCTCGCCGTCATGGCGTCGGTCACGATGCTGCTCGGCGCCCTCGCCGCCCTCGGCCAGGACGACATCAAGCGGGTCCTGGCCTGGTCGACGGTGAGCCAGCTGGGGTACATGACCGGCGCCCTCGCCGTCGGCGCCCCCGCCGCCGCGCTGTTCCACCTGCTCACGCACGCCGCGTTCAAGGCGCTGCTGTTCCTCGCCGCCGGCGCGGTGATCCACGCCGTCGGCACCAACCTCATGGCCGCCATGGGCGGGCTGCGCACCCGCATGCCCGTGACGTTCTGGACGATGACCGCCGGCCTGGCCGCGCTCGCCGGCGTCCCGCCCCTCGCCGGGTTCTGGAGCAAGGACTCGATCATCGAGGCCGCCTGGCACGCCACGTCCGACGCCGGTGCGCCGGTGCCGCGGGCCGCCGCGGTGCTCGTGCTCGCCGCCGCGGCGCTGACCGTGCTGGTCACCGCGGCCTACGTGGTCCGGTTGTGGCGCCGCACGTTCCTCGGCGCGCCCCGCGGCGCCGCCGCCCGCGCCGCGCACGAGCCACCGTGGGCGATGCGCGGGCCGCTGCTCGTCCTCGCCGTGCCGACCGTCCTGCTCGGGTTCGCCGGCCTCTCGGCCGCCTTCGCCCGGCGGCTCGGCGGCGCGCACGCCGTCGCGGAGCTCGGCGCGTTCGCGCTGGCGCCGCTCGCGCTGCTGGCCGCCGGTGCCGCGCTCGCCTGGCGCCGCGACCCGGCCGCCGACCTGCCCGACACCGCCCTCACCCGGCTGCTGGCCAACGCGTTCTATCTCGACGCGGTCCAGGACGCGCTGGTCACCCGGCCGGTCACCGCCCTGGCCCGGCTCGCCCGCCGCACCGACGAGACCGTCGTCGACGGCGCCGTTGACGCGACCGGTGCCGGCGCCGCCGGTGCCGGCGCGCTCCTCGCCCGGGCGCACATCGCCGGGCTGCCCCGCGCCACCGGCGCGGTCCTCGGCGGCGCGGTCGTCCTCGCCGCCGCCATCGCCGTGGTCGTGGGGGTGTCCTGGTGAGTGCCGGTCAGACCCTGCTCCTCGCGCTGCTGATCCTGCCGGCGATCGGCGCGCTGTTCGCCGCGGGCATGCCCGCCCGCCTCGACCGGGCCGCCCGCATCGGCGGCACCGCGTTCGCCGCCGCCACGTTCGGCGTCGCCCTGGCGTTCCTGCCCGGCGCCCCGGCCGTGCCCGCCGGCACCGCGCCCGCCGCGGCGATCGCACCCTGGGCGGAGATCGACGTGCCCTGGGCACCCGACCTCAGCCTCCGCTTCCACCTCGGCGTCGACGGCATCTCCTACCCGCTGGTCGTGCTCACCGCCGCCCTGACGATGCTGTGCTGCGCCTACTGCCTCTGGCGGGTCCCCGACCCGGGCCGCGGCCGGCTCCTCGTCGCCCTGCTGCTGGTCCTCGAGGTCGGCATCATCGGCGTGTTCCTCTCCCTCGACCTGGTGCTGTTCTTCGTCTTCTTCGAGGTCGTCCTCCTGCCGATGTATGCGGTGATCGCAGTCTGGGGCGGTGCCGACCGCCGCCGCGCGGCCCGCAAGTTCGTGCTCTACACGCTGCTGGGCTCGGTCCTGCTGCTCGTCGGCGTCTTCACCGTCGTCTCCGCCACCGGCACCGCCGACCTCGTCGCCCTCACCGACCCGGCGACCCGGCCGATGAGCAGCGGCCTGCAGCTGTTCGCGTTCGTGCTGCTGGCCGCCGCGTTCGCGGTCAAGAGCCCGCTCTGGCCGCTGCACACCTGGCTGCCGGCGGCGCACACCGAGGCGCCGACCGTCGGCTCGGTCGTGCTCGCCGGCGTCCTGCTGAAGATGGGCACCTACGGTCTGCTCCGGGTCGCCGTCGGCGTCGCCCCCGACGCCGCCGCCCGCAGCGCCCCGGTCCTGGGCATCCTCGCCACCGCCGCGATCATCGTCGGCGGCCTCGTCTGCCTCGCCCAGACCGAGCTCAAGCGCCTCATCGCCTACTCGTCAGTCGGGCACATGGGCTTCGTCCTGCTCGGCGTCGCGACCCTCACCACCACCGGCTTCCAGGCCGCCCTCATCGGCAACATCGCCCACGGCGTCGTCACCGGCCTGCTGTTCTTCGTCGCCGGCGGGATCAAGGACCGCGCACACACCGGCGACCTGGCCCAGCTCGGCGGCCTGCGCGAGACCGCACCCGCGCTCAGCGGCGTGCTGGCCTTCGCCGCCATCGCCTCCCTCGGCCTGCCGGGCCTGGCCGGCTTCTGGGGCGAGTCGTTCGCCGTGGTCGCCGCCTTCGAGCGCGGCGGCCCGCTCTGGACCACGCTCGGCGTGCTCGCCGCCGCCGGTGCCGCCCTCGCCGCCGCGTACTTCCTGCGCCTGCTGCGCCGCGTCACCCACGGCGCCGCGACCCCGCCGGTCACCGCCCTCACCACCGCCGGCCGGCTGCGCCCGGGGGAGCTGGTCGCGTGGTCCCCGCTGATCGCGCTCACCCTGGCCGTCGGCGTCGTCCCGGACCTGGTCCTCGGCTACTCCGCCGACCCGGTGGCCGCCCTCGCCGAAGTGATCACCCGATGATCCCCGCCCGCCGCCTGCCTACCTACCGGCCCTCTCCGGCCGGCGTGCCCTGTGGGGCCTTCGCGCCGGCCGGGGTGTCGTTGCCGTCGGGTGCCGCCGGCTCGGCGGTGGCCCTTGCCGCCGGCTCCTGCCGGGCAGGCGGGGCGGCTGTGGGTTCCTCCGCGGCGGTTGCCGGGGCGGGCCGGGCAACGGCGCGCCGAGTGACCGGCACCATCCGGCCGCCCGTTTCCGCCGCCCGCCGGGGCGTGGGCGCGGGGCCGTCACACACCAGGGACTCGGACCGGCCGACCGGCCGCGGGCAGGCCGGGGAGGCCGGGCGATGAGGATCGACCAGGTTGCGCTCCTGCCGACGTACGTGGCCGCCGCCACCGCCGTCCTCGCCCTGCTCGTCGACCTCCTCGTGCCGGGCAGGCGGGGTGCAGTCGTCGGGGTGACCGCGCTCGGCATGCTCGCCACGGCGGCCACCGCGATCGGGGTCGGTCTCGGGCTCGGCGACGCCGGGCGGCGCACCGCGTTCTGCGTCGGGCCGGACCAGTGCTCGCTGGTCTCCGACCCCGCGGCCGCCGCCGTCGGGGCCGCGTTCGCGCTGCTCGCCCTCGGTGCCGTCGCCCTGTCGGTGCCGCTGCTGCGCACCGGCGAGGTGCCCGTCGGCGAATACTGCTTCCTGCTCGCCTGCTCGCTGACCGGCGCGGTCGTCCTCGGTGGCGCCCGCGACCTGATCACGCTGATCGTGGCGCTCGAGACGCTGACCCTGCCGCTGTACCTCCTCGTCGGCATCAGGCGCGGCGCGACCAACGGCGCCTCCGCGGCGGTGACGTTCTTCGTGGTCAGCGTCGTGTCGACGGCGGTGGCCCTGCTCGGTGCGGCGCTCGTCTACACCGCGACCGGCGGCGTACACCTCGCCGGCATCGCCGACGCCGGCGCGAGCGCGCCCGAGCTGCGGCCGCTGCTGCAGGCCGGCGTGATCCTCTTCCTGGCTGGTCTGGCGTTCAAGGTCGCCGCCGTGCCCGCGCACGCCTGGGCGCCCGCTACCTACGACGGCGCCCCGCTGCCCGTCGCCGCCTACCTGTCGACCGCCTCGAAGCTCGGCGGCGTCGTCGCCCTGCTCCTCGTCGGCGTGGTCGCCGGTGGCCCGGTCCTCGCCACGTCCGGCCTGACCCTCGCGGTCCTCGCCGTGCTGAGCATGACCGTCGGCAACCTCGTCGCCCTCCGGCAGCGGCGCATGGTCCGGCTGCTCGCCTGGTCGTCGGTGGCCCAGGCCGGCTATCTGCTCGCCCCGCTCGGCGCGCTTCTCGCCGCCGGCGGCCGCAGCCCCGACGCGATCGCACTCGCCGTCACCGCGACCGTCGCGTACGCCCTCTTCTACGTCATCCTCGAGTTTGCCGCCTTCGCCGCCGTCGTCGCCGTCCGCGGCAGCACCGACGGCGGCGACCTCGACGACTACCGTGGCCTGGCCCGCCGCGCACCATGGCTGACGGCGGTCCTGGTCATCGCGCTGACCGGCCTCGCCGGCCTGCCGCCGGGCCTGGCCGGGCTGTTCGCCAAGGTGGCCGTGGTCCGCTCGCTGCTCGGCGGTGACGCGGCCTGGCTGGCGGTGGTGGTCGCCGTCAACGCGGTCATCGGCCTCGCGTACTACGTCCGCGCGGTCGCCACCCTGTTCGCCGCTCCCGCCGCTGTCCCGTCCGCCGCTCCTGCCGGTGTTGCCGCGCCATCCGCGGCTCCGGAGGCGGCTCCCGTGGCTCCGGCGACGGCTGTGGCGACAATCTCACCCGACGCGATCACCCCGGTCGCCGGCTCGGCAGGTGCGCGGGTGCGCGTCGGCTGGCCAGTCGCCGTGGCCGCGGGGACAGCGACCCTGCTTGCGGTGATCGTCGGGCTCGCGCCGCAGGGCATCCTCGAGCTGGCCGCGTTCTTCTCCTGAGCCGAAGCGCCACCGCCCCGAGGACCCGCCGCCGCCTGCCGTTCGCCCGAGGCACGTTCAGGCACCTCACAGCCAGTGCCGGGAAGGGACACAGCCGGTCGCGGTGTTGTAGGAGGTATGCAGCACAGGCATCTCAACGGTCTCAAGACGGCGGCCCTGCTTGGGCTGCTGACCTCGCTGATCCTGCTTGTCGGCTTCTGGCTCGGCGGTAGCACCGGTCTGGTCATCGCCGTGTTCCTGTCGCTCGGCATGAACGCGTTCAGCTACTTCTACTCCGACAAGCTGGCCCTGCGCGCGATGCACGCCCAGCCGGTCACCGAGGCGCAGGCGCCCGAGCTCTACGCGATGGTCCGGGAGCTGGCCACGTCCGCCGGGCAGCCCATGCCGCGGCTGTACGTGAGCCCGACGATGCAACCCAACGCCTTCGCCACCGGGCGCAACCCGCAGCACGCGGCGGTCGCCGTCACGCAGGGCATCCTCGGCATCCTGACCCCGCGCGAGCTGCGCGGCGTCATCGGTCACGAGCTGTCGCACGTGTACAACCGCGACATCCTGATCTCCAGCGTCGCCGGGGCGCTCGGCGGCATGATCACGATGCTGGCCCAGCTGGCGATCTTCCTGCCGATCGGCGGCTCGTCCGAGGACGACGACGGCCCCGGGCTCGGCGGCATGCTGCTGATGCTCATCCTGGGCCCGCTCGCCGCGACCGTGATCCAGCTGGCGATCAGCCGCAGCCGCGAGTACCAGGCCGACGAGTCCGGCGCGCGGCTGACCGCCGACCCGCTCGCCCTGGCCAGCGCGTTGCGCAAGATTCATCGCGGTACCCAGGCGCTGCCGCTGCCCGCCGACGGCCAGCTCGCCAGCCAGGCCCACCTCATGATCGACAACCCGCTGCGTAGCGGCGGAATCGCGTCGCTGTTCTCGACCCACCCGCCGATGGATCAGCGGGTCGCCAGGCTCGAGCAGATGGCGGGTGTCACACACCGCTGACGCGCCGATCTCCAGCCGGGTGACCGGAGCCTGCCGTTAGGATCGGCAGGCTCTTCACTCGTTACCCGGTTTGAGATGAGGCAAGGCGTTGCGGCAGTACGCGGCGGTGTGGCGGCTTCCCGGCGCACCCGTTCTGCTGATCGTCGGGGTGCTCGCGCGGCTCGGCATCGGCATGGTCTCGCTGTCGCTGCTGCTGCTCCTGCAGCAGACGACCGGCCGGTACGCCCAGGCCGCCGCGGCCTGCGCCGTGTACGCGCTCGCCGGCGCGGCGGCCAGCCCCTTCGCCGGACGGCTCGCGGACCGGATCGGCCCGGGGCCGGTGCTGATCGTCACCGGCGTCGCGCACCCGGTCGCGCTCGGGCTGCTGATCGTGGTCGCGCTCAGGCAGGCGCCGCTGCCCGTGATCATCGGGGCGGCCGTCGTGGCCGGGGCCACGTTCCCGCCGCTGACCGCGGCCGTGCGCGGCACGTGGAACGCGCTGACCGCCGATCTGCCACACGTACGCGTGACGGCACTGGCTGCCGAGACCGCCCTCTTCGAGGTCGTCTTCGTGGCCGGCCCGATGCTCGTCGCGTTGTGCGTCGTGCTGTGGCAGCCCGCCGTCGCGCTCGGCGCCGCGGCCGGGATCACCCTGCTCGGCACGCTGGTCGTGGCGAGGGGCCGGGCGATCCGGTCCTGGCGCCGCCACGTCGATCACACCGACGCCAAGGGCCTCGGCCCGTTGAAGGTCGCCGGCTTCGTGCCGCTGCTGGTGACGGCGTTCGGCCTCGGGTTCGCGTTCGGTGGCGTGGGGGTGGCCGTGCCCGCGTACGCCACCGCGTACGTCGAACACGACCCGGACAGCGTCGGCGGGCTGTTGCTCGGCGTGTGGGGCATCGGCAGCGCCGTGAGCGGCTTCTACTTCGGCACCCGCCCGCCGGGGCGGCTCGGCTGGCTGCTCGGCGGGGTGGCCGCCAGCATTCTCGTCCTCGCAGCCATGCCCACCGCGCTGGCGCTCGGCGTTGCCCTCGTCCTCGGCGGTGCCACCATCGCGCCGGCGCTCACCGTGCAGAACTCGCTCGTCGGCAGGATCGTGCCCGGCTCGATGCTGAACGAGGCGTACACCTGGCTGGTCACCGTCTCGGTCGCCT
Source organism: Dactylosporangium sp. NPDC050688 (assembly GCF_040654515.1). Classification (NCBI taxonomy): domain Bacteria; kingdom Bacillati; phylum Actinomycetota; class Actinomycetes; order Micromonosporales; family Micromonosporaceae; genus Dactylosporangium; species Dactylosporangium sp. NPDC050688. The sequence goes on along the minus strand of NZ_JBFAIC010000002.1, from coordinate 269,769 downwards.
CCAGCGCCGCCGGGGTCGCCGTCATGGGGCTTGTCGTCGACCACCCCGGCGGCGTCGTCTGGGCGTTCCTGCTGGCGGGCACCGCCGTCGGCCTGGGCGCGCTGGTGGCGGCCAACCCGCGCGGGACGATCGCACGGGCCGCCGCCGCGCAGGCCTGACGGCGCCGCCGTCACCTGGGCGGCACCGGCGCCACGCGCTGTCACCCACTCGGGTGGGCGCCGCGCGGGCGTCACTCGGATGAGTGATGCCTGGCATACGTCCGTGTAGGGTCACGCCTCATGGCAATGCCGCTCCAAGCCGTGCTGGCGGACCCCGATCACCGGGAAGAGCCCGACACCGAGATCCGCGACACCGACAGCTTCGTGCTGATCCGCGCCGAGGAGACCGCGGAGCGTCCCGAGCGGCGCCCACCGGCCCGCCGGGACTGAGCCGTCACCGGTAGTTGGTGAACTGCAGCGCGATGCCGAAGTCCTCGCCCTTGAGCAGCGCGATGACCGCCTGCAGGTCGTCCTTCTTCTTGCCGGTCACGCGCAGCTGATCGCCCTGGATCTGGGCCTGGACGCCCTTGGGGCCTTCTTCGCGGATCTTCTTGGAGATGGCCTTCGCCTTCTCCGACTCGATGCCCTGGATGACCTTGGCGTCGATCTTGTACGTCTTGCCGGACGCGCGCGGCTCGCCCGCGTCGAGCGACTTGAGCGAGATGTTGCGCTTGACCAGCTTCTCCTTGAAGACTTCGAGGGCCGCGACGACGCGCTCCTCGGTCTCCGCCTGGAGGCTGACCGTCTCCTCCCCGGACCACTTGATCTCAGCACCGGTGCCGCGGAAGTCGAACCGCTGCCCCAGCTCCTTGTCGGCCTGGTTGAGCGCGTTGTCGACCTCCTGCCGGTCGACCTTGCTGACGATGTCGAACGAAGGTGCCGAAGCCATGGCAGCTGCTCCTGTGGTGCGGTCGTTGGCGGTTACGGGCGTGCCGAGGGTACCCGTTTGCGTTGCCCCCGGGGCGTACCGCTATTCTTGCTTCCGCCAGGCGGGTTGCCCGAGCGGCCAATGGGAGCGGACTGTAAATCCGTCGCGAAAGCTACAGAGGTTCGAATCCTCTACCCGCCACCGGCAGCATCAAAAGGGCCGCTACCAGGGGAAACCCGGTAGCGGCCCTTTTGCGTCCCTGTCGCGCCGCGTGCGGTGTTTTCCGCGGCGCCGGACCTGTCCGGACTCCCGATGAGCGTGTCCCGGCGGTGGTGTGGTCACCGGTGGCCGGCCGGTGCGCTGCCGCTGTCACCCTGCGGCGGAATCTGCGGCACCGCCCCCGGACGTCCCCGAAATTGTCGTACACCAGTTCTAGGATGTATCCATGAATGAACGGCAGTGGTGGAACGGGCGGTGGTCGCGGCTGGTACGCCGGGACGTCTTCGTGCGCAACGCGGCCGACGGTCGGTGGCAGGTCGAGCTCCGGCGCGGCGGGCCCGAGGGGCGGCAGCGGACGCGGTCGTTCGAGACCGAGCGGGAGGCGGTCGGATGGGTCGAGTCGGCGGTGCTCGACCCGGAGGCCGGCTGGCGCGAGATCCGCGACGCGGCGGTCCTGTCCGTCAGGAAGAGAGGGATGGGCAAGTCTGACTCCCGAAGGCTCGGAAAAGTTGCACAAGGTTTAGATCGGGCCGGTTGATATGGCCGGACCGCCACTCCCGGAATCGGCCGAAAGGTCGATTCTTCCGCGCACGCGCGTCATCCTTGCCGCCGCACTGTCGGTTCCGAGGTTGGCTGTGGCAGGATCGTGGGTATCCATACCGGACCTGATGTCACTGCGATCGCATGGGAGCGACAGATGCGTGAGACGACGCTTGGCCGATGGATGATCCGACTGGCGGTGACGGTTGGCGCTGGGGTTGTCGCCCTCGGCATGTCGGCGGCCGCGGCGCACGCAAGCGAGGTAAGCAGTGAGGCGGCCCCAGTGACCCTCGTCGGTATCGCACAGGCGGTGCAGGCCGGCACGAGCACGCTCCGCCTCAATGCGACCGAGGGCTTCGACTGGAACTAAGGGCCTCAGTGCTCACCGGCCAGGCCCCTTGCCCGAAGGATTGGGGAACGGGTGCCTGCTCCGAAGGTTCCGGTCAGCCGCTCTGACGCTCACTCATGGCTGATCACCGGGCCGCTGCTGCTGCTCGGTGCGCTCCTGTCGCTGCCCATCCTGCTGTCCGACGGTGACACGAGCAGGCCGGGCGACAACCAGGTCGGCTATGCGCTGATCCTGCTGGTGCTTGCCACGCTCGCGACGCCCATGGCGCTCCGCTTCGACATCAGGCGGCAGGCACTCGTCACGCGCATGGACGACATCCCGGTCATCCTGGCGCTGTTCTACCTCTCGCCCTGGCTGGCCGTCGGCGTGCGGGTCATCGCCGGGCTGATCTGGAACATCCTCGGCGCCCGGCTGACCCCGCACAAGCTCGCGTTCAACGCGGCCAGCCACTTCGCGGGCATCGCGACCGCCAATCTCATCGTCTTCGAGTTCGGCCTCGGCAGCGGCGGGTCGCCCGGCACCTGGCTGGTCCTCGCCGCCGCGGTCTTCGCCGGCAACGTCGTGGCCCTGTCGGCGATCGCGGGCGTGATGGTGCTGCTGCAAGGCGTCGGCCAGCTGCCCTACTTCCTGCGCTCGTCGCTGGCCGGCTTCGCCGTCATCGGCGTCAACATCGTGCTCGGCCTGGTCATGCTGCTGACGCTGCAGGCCAGCAAGTGGGGCAGCCTGCTGCTGATCGCCCTCGCGATCGTGCTCGGTGTCCTCTACCGGTCCTATGCCCAGTTCTTCCGCCAGCACCGCAGCCTCACCGAGATGTACGCGCTGACCCGCGACATCGCCGCCACCAACCACGACGGCACGCTGCCCGACGTGCTGCTGGCCCGGGTCCGGGCGCTGCTGGCGGCCGACTCGGCGACGCTGTGGCTGCCGGAGTACGGGCGGCACCACGAGGTCCTGCTGTCCGCCCGGTTCGACTACCCGGGCCTGCTGGACAGTGCCACGACGCCCGACCTGTTCCGGCAGCTGGCGATGCGCACCGGCAACACCGTCGTGGCCGGCCCCAAGTCCGGCCCGCCGGAGCTGCAGTCGGCGCTGCAGGAGGCCCGCGTCAAGGACGTCATCGTCGTGCCGTTGCGCTCCAGCGGCGTCGCGATCGGCACCCTTGAGGTCGCCGGGCGGCTCGGCGACAAGGTCGTGTTCGGCAAGGACGACGTGCAGCTGCTCGAGACGCTGTCGGTGCAGGCGGGCGCCGCGGTGGAGAACAGCCGCCTCGTTGACCGGCTCCAGTTCGACGCCAACCACGACGCGCTCACCGGCCTCGCCAACCGGCGGCGGATGCTGGAGGCGCTCGGCGAGGCGATGACCGGCCGCGGCCCGCGCGAGGTCGTCGCCGTCCTGCTCTTCGACGTGATCGCCCTGCGCGAGGTCAACGACTCGCTCGGGCACGACGCCGGGGACCAGGTGCTCATCCAGGTCGCCCGCCGGCTGCGCGACCTCGCGCCGCAGGGCGCCCTGGTCGCCCGGGTCGGCGGCGACGAGTTCGCCGTCGAGCTGCGCACCGCCAGCGCCGACGCGGCCGTCGCGGTCGCCGACACGCTGCGCGCCGGCCTGCGCGACCGCATGGTCATCGACACGCTCACCGTGGACGTCGACACCAACGTCGGCGTCTCGATCTACCCCGACCACGGCACGGAGCCCGAGGCGCTGCTCCAGCGGGCGATCGTGGCCACGTACGTGGCGAAGTCCCGGGGGATCGTGCAGATGTTCAACGCCGGGCTGCAGTCGCGCTCGGTGCGGCGCGTCGGGCTGGCCGCGGATCTCGAGGCCGCGCTCAACACCGGTGAGCTGGAGGTGTACTTCCAGCCGAAGGTCGCGCTGCAGGACCGGCGGCTCGTCGGCGTGGAGTGCCTGGCCCGCTGGGAGCACCCGGTGCACGGTCAGGTCGCCCCGCCGGACTTCGTCTCCGTCGCCGAACACACCGGGCAGCTGTCCCGGCTCAACGGTGTCGTCCTTCGTGAGGGCATCCGCCGGGCCCGTGAGTGGGCCGACGCGGGCCGTTCGCTGACGGTCGCGGTCAACATCTCCGTGCGTACGCTCAACGACGCCGACTTCCCCTTACAGGTCGCGGAGCTGCTCGACGAGCACGGCGTGCCCGCCGACCGGATCATCCTCGAGCTGTCCGAGGAGGAACTGCTGCGCAGCGGCCGGGGCATCCCTGCCCTGCGGCGCCTGCGCGACCTCGGCGTGCAGCTGTCGGTCGACGACTTCGGCGCGGGGCGTTCCTCGTTCGCCGACCTCAGCCGCCTGCCCGTGCAGGAGGTCAAGATCGACCGTACGTTCGTGCAGGGCATGGCCACCGGCGCCAGCGACCTCGCGATCGTGCGCACGGTCGTCGACATGGCCCGGCACTTCGGCCTGGCCGTCGTCGCCGAGGGCGTTGAGAGTGAACTCACACTCGGCCTGCTCGAGGACATGCACTGCGACATGGGTCAGGGCTTCCTGTTCAGCCGGGCGTTGCCGTACGAGCGCTTCGAGTCCTGGCTCCAGGTCCAGGCCGACGCCGACCCGACGGTCGTCCCGGCCGGCGAGGTCCGCTGGCTGCGCGCCGTGCCGTAGGCGGCATCAGTCGCTGTGCAGGCGGGTGCGGGCAACTGGCGGCGTCAGTGGCGTTCATCGGGTGTCGGACGCTGTGCTGCCCTCCGCGCCGGCCGCCGGGGTCACACGCGGAAGCGCCCATCGCGACCAGGGTAAACACCACTTCGGGGAAGTCGATTTCGTGCCACGGCGAGGGCCGTGTACGCTTAGCGAGCGCATGTGCGGGATCGCACGTGATGCGCCCCCTTAGCTCAGTCGGCAGAGCGTCTCCATGGTAAGGAGAAGGTCTACGGTTCGATTCCGTAAGGGGGCTCGAGAGACCGGGCTTGAGACATCGAGTCCGCCGCGGCGGTGTAGCTCAGATGGCAGAGCAAGCGGCTCATAATCGCTGTGTCGCCGGTTCAAGTCCGGCCACCGCTACAGACCCACCACAGAGATCGCCGACTCGGCGACTACCAGTGTGAGCCGCTATGCTCGTTCGCTGGACCTGGACCCCGTTCTGAAGGAAGGCACTTCGCCATGGCCAAGGCGACCGACGTTCGTCCGAAGATCACGCTGGCGTGCACGGAGTGTAAAGAGCGGAACTACATCACGAAGAAGAACCGCCGTAACGACCCGGACCGCATCGAGCTGAAGAAGTTCTGCCCCCGGGACGGCAAGCACACGGTGCACCGCGAGACGCGGTAACCCGTCCATCACAGCTGACGACGACGCCCCGGGCCCAGCGGCCGGGGCGTCGTCGCGTCTGCGCCCGTGCGGCGAAGGGCCGGCGGCGCCGGGTCCAGCGAAGCGCGCCGGCGGTCACGCTGCCGGAGATGCCGGAGATGCCGGAGATGCCGGCGGTGAAGCGGCCGAGGTGACCGCCGAGGGCGCCGGGGGACATCGCCGGGTGGTCAGGCGGCGAGGTCGCGGTAAGGCCGCGGCAACGACGCCGGCGGCCGGCCGGCATCGGCACTCAAGTGGCGAGGCCGCCGAACACCGGGTGGCGTAGACGGCTGTAGGTGCCAGCAGCTCGGTGGTGGCCTCACCGCAGAGGACCCCTGCAGGCAGCCAGTCAGCCCACCGCAGAGGAGTTCGCAAGCAGGCAACCGGCTCACCGCAGAACGCGCCGGCGGTCAGGTGGGGGGACGGCGCCGGAGGGCGTCGGCGGGGCGACCGGCGGTAGCGGTAAGTTGCACATCATGCCGTTGGATCAGTCGTTCATGGGTCGGGTGTATCCGCCGACCCCGCCCTATGAGGTCGGCCGGGAGAAGATCCGGGAGTTCGCCGACGCGGTCAGCGCCAGTGACCCCGTCCACCGGGACCTCGCCGAGGCGCGCGCCAAGGGCTACAAGGACGTGATCGCCCCGCCGACGTTCGCGATCATCCTGAGTCAGAACGCCGGGCAGCAGCTCGTCGAGGACCAGAGCTTCGGGTTGGACTACAGCCGGGTGGTGCACGGCGGGCAGACGTTTCGCTACGAGCGCCCGATCGTCGCCGGCGACCATCTGGTGACGGTGATGGCGGTGGAGGAGATCAGCAGCCGCGCCGGGCACGCGTTCCTGACGACCCGGCACGAGGTGTCGACCGTCGAGGGCGAGCTCGTCGTGACGATCTGGACCCGTCTCGTGGTCCGTGGGGAGGGCTGACATGGAAGCCGGCACCGTGTTCCCGCCGCAGACGTTCCAGGTGACCCGCGCCGACCTGGTGCGATACGCCGGAGCCTCGGGCGACTTCAACCCGATCCACTGGAGCGACCGCGTCGCGACCTCGGTCGGCCTGCCGGGTGTCATCGCGCACGGCATGCTGACGATGGCCCTGGCCGGTCAGGCGGTTGCCTGCTGGGTGGGTGGCACCGCGGCGATCGTCGAGTACACCACCAGGTTCGCCAACCCGGTGGTCGTGCCGGACGACGACAAAGGCACCGAGATCGTGGTGAGCGGGGTCGTGAAGCGGGTAGGCGAAGACGGTGTCACGCAGATCGACATCACCGCCACGTGTAACGGTGAAAAGATTCTCGGCGCCGCAAAAGCCCTGGTCAGGGCCTGACACGCGGCTCGGGAGAGGGGGGTGGTTGGGATATCCCACCCGAACCCGTACACTGGTCGCCCGTGGGGTGAGCAACCTCTCGGCACCTGATCCGTCAGGTCCGGGAAGGGGCGATCACCACGAAGGGGTGTGGCGCAATTGGCAGCGCAGCGGTCTCCAAAACCGCAGGTTGCAGGTTCAAGTCCTGTCGCCCCTGCGCCGAAGGCCTGACCTGGGTCTGGGGTGCCCGATCCGCCGATCGGGTCACGACCTCCAGCGGTCACGGGTTGGTCCCGCCGAGTGCCGCCGGCTCTTCGCCGGTGGCCTGGTTGGGCGGATCCGCGGGCCACTCATCGGACCGAGCACTCGCGAGATCACGGAAGAGGGCGAAAGTGGCCGAACGCAGGCGACGCGGGACCGACCCCGCCGACGATCGCCGTGACGAGGAGCTCAGCGCCGAGGACGCGGCCATCGAGGAAGAGTTCGCGGACGAGCTCGATGAGCTCGACGACGACCTCGACAGTGACCTCGACGACGCGGACGCCGATGAGGACAAGGACGGCGGCAAGCCGGTCCTGACGAAGTCGAAGGACACGAAGTCCAAGTCCAAGGACGTCAAGGACACGGACAAGAAGAAGACCAAGGTCAAAGAGGGCAGCTCGAACAACATCTTCGCGCGGCTCGTCAACTTCGTCCGCGAGGTTGTGGCCGAACTGCGTAAGGTGATCTGGCCGACCCGCAAGGAGCTGACCACTTACACGGTCGTCGTCGTCGTGTTCGTGATCGTGATGCTGACGATCGTGGGCGGACTCGACTACCTGTTCGCCAAGGGCGTCCTCTGGGCCTTCGGCAACAAAGCGGAGTAGTCCACATCAGCGGGACCGGCCGCAGACGCGAAGACTTGACAGACGGAAGTGAGCAGCGTGCAGGAATTCGACGAGACCGCCGGGACCGACGACGAGCAGCGCGAGGAAACGTCGACGGTGATGACGGCCGCCACGCCGAGCACGGCCCCTGAGCCGGCTGCGGCGGCGACCGACGCCGAGGACCCCGTCGCCGAGCTGCGTGCCGCTCTGCGCTTCGCACCCGGTGACTGGTATGTGGTGCACTCCTACGCCGGCTACGAGAACAAGGTCAAGACGAATCTCGAGACCCGCATCACGAGCCTCGACATGGAAGAGTTCATCTACCAGGTCGAGGTCCCGACGCGTGAAGAAGTCGAGATCAAGAACGGCAAGCGCACCCAGGTGCAGAACAAGGTCTTCCCGGGCTACATCCTGGTCCGGATGGAGCTGACCGCTGAGTCCTACTCCTGCGTGCGTAACACGCCCGGCGTGACCGGCTTCGTCGGCGCGACCGACCGGGCGGACCGCCCGGCGCCGCTGTCGCTCGACGAGGTGCTCAAGTGGCTCGCGCCGGTGGTGCAGCAGGAGGGCAAGAAGGCCGGCAAGCCCGAGGTCAAGGTCCTCGACTTCGAGGTCGGCGACTCGGTCACCGTCACCGACGGCGCCTTCGCCTCGCTGCAGGCGACCATCAGCGAGATCAACGCCGACCAGCAGAAGCTCAAGGTGCTGGTCTCGATCTTCGGTCGCGAGACCCCGGTTGAGCTGAACTTCAACCAGGTCACGAAGATCTAATTCCCCTGCGGTACGCTTGAGCGTCCGGCCAAGTGCCGGGCGCTCAGTCGTGCGCAAGGACAGCTGCGGCGCAAGCCGTCAAGCGAAGCACGAATCATTCCAGCCCAGGAAGACGAAAGCAGCCATGCCTCCGAAGAAGAAGCTCGTCAAGACCTTCACGCTTCAGTTGCCGGGCGGCCAGGCCACTCCGGCGCCGCCGGTCGGCCCCGCGCTCGGTCAGCACGGTGTGAACATTATGGAGTTCGTCAAGGCGTACAACGCCCAGACGGAGTCCCAGCGCGGCGACATCATCCCCGCGCAGATCAGCGTCTACGAGGACCGGACGTTCACGTTCATCCTCAAGACCCCGCCCGCCGCCCGCCTGCTGCTCAAGGCCGCCGGCGTGGCGAAGGGCTCCGGCGTGCCGCAGAAGGACAAGGTGGGCTCGATCACCAAGGCCCAGCTGCGAGAGGTCGCCGAGAAGAAGATGTCGGACCTCAACGCCAACGACATCGAGCAGGCCGAGAAGATCATCGCCGGCACCGCCCGTTCCATGGGCATCGTCGTCAAGGACTGACCTACCCGACCACGTGGGAGGGCGTTCGACCGGATCGCCCGCACGATCACCACAGGAGTAAAAGCGACATGTCGCAGCACGGCAAGAACTACCGCAAGGTCTCGGACCTTGTCGACCGCAGCGCGCTCTACAGCCCCATCGCCGCGGTGAAGCTGGCCAAGCAGACCAGCACCGTCAAGTTCGACCCCACCGTCGAGGTGGCCATGCGGCTGGGCGTCGACCCCCGCAAGGCCGACCAGATGGTCCGTGGCACGGTCAACCTGCCCCACGGCACCGGCAAGACCGCCCGCGTCATCGTCTTCGCGCAGGGCCCGAAGGCCGCCGAGGCCGAGGCCGCCGGCGCCGACGCGGTGGGCACCGATGACCTCGTCGCCCGGATCCAGGAAGGCTGGCTGGACTTCGACGCGGCGATCGCGACCCCCGACCAGATGGCCAAGATCGGCCGGATCGCGCGGATCCTGGGCCCGCGCGGCCTGATGCCGAACCCGAAGACGGGCACGGTCACGATGGACGTCACCAAGGCGGTCAACGAGATCAAGGGTGGCAAGATCACCTACCGCGTCGACAAGCACTCCAACCTGCACCTGATCATCGGCAAGGCGAGCTTCTCCGACCAGCAGCTGGTGGAGAACTACGCGGCGGTCCTCGACGAGGTCAACCGGGCCAAGCCGAGCGCGGCCAAGGGCAAGTACCTGAAGAAGATCTTCATCACCACCACCATGGGCCCCGGCATCCCGGTCGACCCGAACCGCACGCGCAACCTCCTCGAAGAGGACACCCCCGCGGCGGAGTAACACAGCACGACGCAGCGCGGCGACGGCGGGCACCCGAGGGTGTCCGCCGTCGTCTATGTTCGGGGACGTGCACCTGCAGGACGTCTGGTTCCGCTACGCCCGCAAGGCGGCGTGGACGTTGTGCGGCGTGGACCTGGCGCTCGGCCCGGGCGAGACCGCCGTCGTGCTCGGCCCCAACGGCTCTGGCAAGTCGACCCTGCTCCAGCTCGCGGCCGGCGTGCTGCGGCCGGCGCGGGGAGCCGTGACGGGCCGCCCGGCCGTGGTGGGCTGGGTGCCCGAGCGGTTCCCCGCGGACCAGCCGTTCACCGCCCGTGCGTACCTCACCCGTATGGCCGCCGTGCGCGGCGCGCCCGAGGCCGCGATCGACGAGTGGGCCGCGCGCCTCGACTTCACCGGGTTCCTCGACGTGCGGCTGCACCGCCTGTCCAAGGGCTCCGCCCAGAAGGTCGGCCTCGTCCAGGCGCTGCTGGACCCGCCGGGGCTCCTCGTGCTCGACGAGCCGTGGGAAGGGCTGGACGCGGCGACCCGCGAGCAGGTGCCGGCCATCGTCGCCGACGTCGTCGGCCGCGGCGGCGCCGTCCTCATCAGCGACCACCTCGGCGAGGTGTCCCGGCTGCCGCGGGCCCGCCGCTGGCACGTCCGCGAGGGCCGGGTCAGCGAGGGGGAGCGGCCCGCGACCCGGCGGATCATTGAGCTCGCGGTGGCTCCGGCGCACGCCGACCGTGCGGTGGCGAAGCTGCGCGCCGACGGCTTCGACGTGCTCGGCGTCCGGGAGGAGCGATGACGGCGCTGGTCCGGATGCGGCTCGCGGGGTTCGTGCAGACGGGCCGCGCCGCCGCGCCGTTGCTGGCCGCGCTGGTCGTCCTTTCCACCCTGTACGGCGGGGGCCAGGCCCAGGCCGGCGAGGCGTACGGGGTTTCCGCCGCCATCCTGTTCGCGGTCCTCGCCTGGCAGACCAAGATCCTGCTCGACGTGGAGCCGGATGTGCAGCGGCGCCTCGGCCGGGTGGCGCTCGGCGCCGCCCGCGAGACCGCCGCCGGCCTCGTCGCGGCGCTGGTCGCCGGCCTGCCGGTCATCCTGGTCGCGCTGATCCTGCCGTGGCTGGTCGGCGGCGTGACCACGCCGGGCGAGGGCGACCCGGCGCTGGCGCAGGGCATCGCCCTGGGCGTGTGGGCGCACCTGCTGCTGCTCCTGCCCGCGGTCGCCCTCGGTGCCCTGTCCAGCCGCGCCGTGTCCGCGCAGACGGCCCGCGGCCTGGCGATCCTCGTCGGCGGTGTGGTGCTGGCGATCGTGCTGGGCCTGAAGCAGTCACCGGCGCCGTGGCTGGCCCCGCCGCTGATGACCGCGGCCCGCGACACGGTCGGCGGCGCCGACGCCGCGGCGGTGCTCGTCACCACCGGATGGGGCCTCGCGTGGGCCGTGCTGGCGGTCGCCGGGTACGCCGCGCTGCGGCGCGATCGGCCGTGATTTGGTGAGGCACGCCGCGTCAAGTACAGTTTCGAACGAAACCCGAAGACCGCTGGTCATGTCCGCGTGAGCGGACATCGAAGGTTCTGCGTCAGCGCAGGCGACCCGCGCAGGGCCGGACAAGCGCTGCCGACATCACCGTCGCTCCGCCCCGTGCGCCCCTGCGCCCGGGGCGTTTTTCGTTGCCGCGGCTCGACCCGAGAGCGTGGCCAGCACCGTAGCAAGAGAGAGGAGGGACATGGCGGACAAGCCGGTTCGAGACGACAAGGCCACCGCGGTCGCGGAGCTCACCGAGAGCTTCCGGGGCTCGACGGCCACCGTGCTGACCGAGTACCGCGGCCTGACCGTGGCGCAGCTCAAGACCCTGCGCCGCAACCTGGGTCGCGAGACCACGTACGCCGTCGCGAAGAACACGCTCGCGAAGCGTGCCGCGACGGACGCGGGCATCAGCGGGCTCGACGATTTGTTCACCGGTCCTACCGCGCTCGCTTTCGTCTCCGGCGACCCGGTCGAGGCGGCGAAGAGCCTCCGCGAGTTCGCGAAGGCCCACCCGCTGCTCGTCATCAAGGGCGGCGTTTTCGAGGGCAAGGCCATCAGCGCGGACGAGGTCCGTCGCCTGGCCGACCTGGAGTCCCGTGAGGTGCTGCTGGCCAAGCTGGCCGGCGCGATGAAGGGCACCATGTCCAAGGCCGCCGCGCTGTTCCAGGCGCCGCTGTCGAAGACGGCCCGCACCGTCCAGGCCCTGGCCGACAAGCGCGCAGAGGAATCCGGCAGCGCGGCCGAATAGGCCCGTGCTCCACATCACTTTTTCGAAAGGAACGCCAACATGGCGAAGCTGAGCACCTCCGAACTCCTCGACGCGTTCAAGGAGATGACCCTGATCGAGCTCTCCGAGTTCGTGAAGGAGTTCGAGACCACGTTCGACGTCACCGCCGCCGCTCCGGTCGCGATCGCCGCCGGTGGCGCCGCCGCCGCTCCCGTCGAGGAGAAGGAGGAGCAGTCGGAGTTCGACGTCGTCCTCGAGGCTGACGGTGGCAAGAAGATCCAGGTCATTAAGGTCGTGCGCGAGCTGACCGGCCTGGGCCTGAAGGAGGCGAAGGACCTCGTCGAGGCCGCGCCGAAGGCCGTCCTGGAGAAGGTCAACAAGGACACCGCCGACAAGGCCAAGGCCAAGCTCGAGGGCGAAGGCGCCAAGGTTACCCTCAAGTAACTTTTGCGACGAAGCGCGAGGCGGCCGCCGGGTTTCCGGCGGCCGCCTTTCGTTGTGCCAGGTGTAAGGACCCAAGATCTAGGGGTGGGCACCACAACACCTTGTGATCGGAGTGCGAGATATCCGTCACGGTGGCCCGACGCGCGTGGGAACCCTTGACGCGATGACCAGCGGGCAGGCACGCTAATCAGGCACTGCCTTTCCGCGGACGCGGCGGCCGGCGGCCCGACAGATGTGCCCCGACCCTTCTTGGGTCTGGCTCAGCGCACATCGACCGGTGAGCCCCAGGCCACGACCGACGCGAGCGGCTCGGCCGGTGGAACAGCGATCTTCAAAAAAGATCGTTGAAACATCGTGCACGGGGCCGCTCGACAGCGGTTAGCCTTTCGGCTACACTGCTAGTTTGCGCTGTCTTCTGACTTCACCTCTGGCGTGGAGTGCCTCTTCGTGGGCACTTTGCATCGGGGGTCGTCAGGCTGCACGCGAAACGGCCTGTCTGCACCACCGGTCCTCGGAAGGACGCATCTTGGCAGCTTCCCGCCCTGCGAAGACCAGTTCGAGCGCATACGCTCCCCGCCGGGTCTCCTTCGGCAGGATCACCGAACACCTTGAGGTTCCCAACCTCCTTGCCATCCAAACCGACTCGTTCGACTGGTTGGTTGGCAACGAGAACTGGCAGAGCCGCTCGGCCGGTGATCAGCACGCCCGTTCCGGGCTCGCGGAGATCCTCGATGAGATCAGTCCCATTGAGGACTTTTCCGGCACGATGTCACTGTCGTTCTCCGCGCCCCGCTTCGACGAGGTGAAGGCTCCAATCGAGGAGTGCAAGGAGAAGGACCTCACCTACTGCGCGCCGCTGTTCGTGACGGCGGAGTTCACCAACCACACCACCGGCGAGATCAAGAGCCAGACGGTGTTCATGGGTGACTTCCCGATGATGACGCCGAAGGGCACCTTCATCATCAACGGCACCGAGCGCGTCGTGGTGAGCCAGCTCGTCCGGTCCCCGGGCGTGTATTTCGACAAGCAGCCGGACAAGACCTCCGACCGCGACCTCACCAGTGTCAAGGTCATCCCGAGCCGGGGTGCCTGGCTCGAGTTCGACATCGACAAGCGTGACACCGTCGGTGTCCGCATCGACCGCAAGCGCCGGCAGGCGGTCTCCGTCCTGCTGAAGGCCATCGGCTGGTCCGCCGAGCGCATCCGGGAGAAGTTCGGCTGGTCCGAGCTCATGATGACGACGCTCGAGAAGGACCACATCGCCGGCCAGGACGAGGCGCTGCTCGACATCTACCGCAAGCTCCGCCCCGGCGAGCCGCCGACGCGTGAGAATGCGCAGACCCTGCTCGACAACCTCTTCTTCAACCCGAAGCGATACGACGTCGCCAAGGTCGGTCGATACAAGTTCAACAAGAAGCTCGAGTTGGACCTCCCGATCAACCAGGGTGTGCTGACCGAAGAGGACATCGTCGCCACGGTCGAGTACCTCTGCCGCCTGCACACGGGCGAAGAGGGCTACGAGGCCGACGACATCGACCACTTCGGCAACCGGCGCCTGCGCACGGTCGGCGAGCTCATCCAGAACCAGGTCCGCGTGGGCCTGTCCCGGATGGAGCGCGTCGTCCGCGAGCGGATGACCACCCAGGACGTCGAGGCGATCACGCCGCAGACCCTGATCAACATCCGTCCCGTCGTGGCGGCGATCAAGGAGTTCTTCGGTACGTCGCAGTTGTCCCAGTTCATGGACCAGACCAACCCGCTGGCGGGCCTGACCCACCGGCGCCGGCTGAGCGCGCTCGGCCCGGGCGGTCTGTCGCGTGAGCGGGCCGGCTTCGAGGTCCGTGACGTGCACCCGTCGCACTACGGCCGCATGTGCCCGATCGAGACCCCTGAGGGCCCCAACATCGGTCTCATCGGCGCGCTGTCGACGTTCGCGCGGGTCAACCCGTTCGGCTTCGTCGAGACGCCCTACCGCAAGGTCGTCGACGGCCGGGTCACCGACCAGATCGACTACCTGACCGCCGACGAAGAGGACCGCTTCGTCAAGGCGCAGGCCAACGCTCCGCTCAAGAGCGACGGCAACTTCGCCGAGGACCGCATCCTCGTCCGACGCAAGGGCGGTGAGGTCGACAACGTCCCCGCGGACCAGGTCGACTACATGGACGTGTCGCCGCGGCAGATGACCTCGGTCGCCACCGCGATGATCCCGTTCCTCGAGCACGACGACGCCAACCGTGCACTCATGGGCGCCAACATGCAGCGCCAGGCGGTGCCGCTGGTCAAGGCCGAGGCCCCGCTCGTCGGCACCGGCATGGAGTACCGTGCCGCCGTCGACGCCGGTGACGTGGTCGTGGCCGAGGTCGCCGGCGTGGTCGAGGACATGTGCGCCGACTACATCACGATCCACCAGGACGACGGTCACCGCCGCACCTACCTGCTGCACAAGTTCCGCCGCTCCAACTCCGGCTCCTGCGTCAACCAGAAGCCGGTGATCTTCGAGGGCGACCGGGTCGAGGCGGGGCAGGTCATCGCCGACGGTCCGTGCACCGACGAGGGCGAGATGGCGCTCGGGCGTAACCTGCTCGTGGCGTTCATGCCCTGGGAGGGCCACAACTACGAAGACGCCATCATCCTGTCCCAGAAGCTGGTGCAGAACGACGTCCTCACCTCGATCCACATCGAGGAGCACGAGGTCGACGCGCGCGACACCAAGCTGGGGCCGGAGGAGATCACCCGCGACATCCCGAACGTCAGCGAGGAGATGCTCGCCGACCTCGACGAGCGGGGGATCATCCGGATCGGCGCCGAGGTCGTGACGGGCGACATCCTGGTCGGCAAGGTCACCCCCAAGGGTGAGACCGAGCTGACCCCCGAGGAGCGGCTGCTCCGCGCGATCTTCGGTGAGAAGGCCCGCGAGGTGCGCGACACCAGCCTCAAGGTGCCGCACGGCGAGACCGGCACGGTCATCGGCGTGCGCACGTTCAGCCGGGAGGACGGCGACGAGCTGTCCCCGGGCGTGAACGAGCTGGTGCGCGTCTACGTGGCCCAGAAGCGGAAGATCCAGGACGGCGACAAGCTCGCCGGCCGCCACGGCAACAAGGGTGTCATCTCCAAGATCCTTCCGGTCGAGGACATGCCGTTCCTCGAGGACGGCACCCCGGTCGACATCGTGCTCAACCCGCTCGGCGTGCCGAGCCGGATGAACATCGGCCAGGTCCTGGAGACCCACCTCGGGTGGGTGGCCAAGACCGGCTGGAAGATCGACGGTGACGAAACCGAGTGGAAGCGGGCGCTGAAGGCCATCGGCGCGGGGGAGTCCGAGCCGGACACCAACGTGGCGACCCCGGTCTTCGACGGTGCCAAGGAGGAAGAGATCGCGGGCTTGATGAGCAGCACGCTGCCCAACCGGGACGGCCACCAGCTCATCGGCGCCAGCGGCAAGGCACGGCTGTTCGACGGCCGCTCCGGTGAGCCGCTGCCGGACCCGATCGCGGTCGGCTACATCTACATCCTCAAGCTCAACCACCTGGTCGACGACAAGATCCACGCTCGCTCCACCGGCCCGTACTCCATGATCACGCAGCAGCCGCTGGGTGGTAAGGCGCAGTTCGGTGGCCAGCGCTTCGGTGAGATGGAGTGCTGGGCGATGCAGGCCTACGGCGCGGCATACGCGCTGCAGGAGCTGCTGACGATCAAGTCCGACGACGTCCTTGGACGCGTCAAGGTCTACGAGGCGATCGTCAAGGGCGAGAACATCCCGGAGCCGGGCATCCCGGAGTCCTTCAAGGTGCTGCTCAAGGAGCTGCAGTCGCTGTGCCTGAACGTCGAGGTGCTCTCCAGCGACGGTGTGGCCCTGGAGATGCGCGAGACGGACGACGAGGTGTTCCGCGCCGCCGAGGAACTCGGTATCGACCTCTCCCGGCGTGAGCCGAGCAGCGTCGAGGAAGTTTGATCTCGTGGCGGGCGCCCCGCGAAGGCGCCCGCCCACGACCTAGCAATTACCCGAGCAACTGAATCGTGAGGACATAGACGAAGTGCTCGACGTCAACTACTTCGACGAACTGCGCATCGGTCTGGCCACTGCTGACGACATCCGCCAGTGGTCGCACGGCGAGGTCAAGAAGCCCGAGACGATCAACTACCGCACCCTGAAGCCGGAGAAGGACGGGCTCTTCTGCGAGAAGATCTTCGGTCCGACCCGGGACTGGGAGTGCTACTGCGGCAAGTACAAGCGGGTCCGGTTCAAGGGCATCATCTGTGAGCGCTGCGGCGTCGAGGTGACCCGGGCCAAGGTCCGCCGTGAGCGCATGGGTCACATCGAGCTGGCCGCCCCGGTCACGCACATCTGGTACTTCAAGGGTGTGCCCAGCCGGCTCGGCTACCTGCTCGACCTGGCGCCGAAGGATCTCGAGAAGATCATCTACTTCGCGTCGTACGTGATCACCAGCGTCGACAAGGACGCCCGCCACCGCGACCTCGCCACCCTCGAGAACGAGGTCTCGGCGGAGAAGCGGCAGGCGGAGAACGCCCGCGACTCGGAGATCGAGAAGCGCGCCGCGAAGCTGGAGCAGGACCTCGCCGAGCTCGAGGCCGAGGGCGCGAAGGCCGATGTGCGCCGCAAGGTCAAGGAGTCCGGCGAGCGCGAGATGCGCCAGATGCGTGACCGCGCGCAGCGTGAGATCGACCGTCTCGACGAGGTCATGGACACGTTCCGCAAGCTGGACCGCAAGAACCTCATCACCGACGAGCTGCTCTACCGTGAGCTGCGCGACCGGTTCGGTGAGTACTTCACCGGCGCCATGGGCGCCGAGGCGATCAAGGCGCTGCTGGAGAACCTGGACCTCGACGAGGAGGCCGAGTCGCTGCGCGAGACCATCCGCAGCGGCAAGGGCCAGCGCAAGATCCGGGCCCTCAAGCGCCTCAAGGTCGTCGCGGCGTTCCTCAACACCGCCAACTCGCCGCTGGGCATGGTGCTGGACTGCGTCCCGGTCATCCCGCCGGACCTGCGCCCGATGGTGCAGCTCGACGGTGGTCGGTTCGCCACCAGCGACCTCAACGACCTGTACCGGCGCGTGATCAACCGAAACAACCGGCTCAAGCGCCTGATCGACCTGGGTGCCCCGGAGATCATCGTCAACAACGAGAAGCGGATGCTGCAGGAGGCCGTCGACGCGCTGTTCGACAACGGCCGCCGCGGTCGTCCCGTCACCGGCCCGGGCAACCGGCCGCTGAAGTCGCTGTCCGACATGCTCAAGGGCAAGCAGGGCCGCTTCCGGCAGAACCTGCTGGGCAAGCGCGTCGACTACTCCGGCCGTTCGGTCATCGTCGTCGGCCCGCAGCTCAAGCTGCACCAGTGCGGCCTGCCGAAGCAGATGGCGCTGGAGTTGTTCAAGCCGTTCGTGATGAAGCGCCTGGTCGACCTGAACCACGCGCAGAACATCAAGTCGGCCAAGCGCATGGTCGAGCGTCAGCGTCCGGTCGTGTGGGACGTGCTGGAGGAGGTCATCGCGGAGCACCCGGTGCTGCTCAACCGCGCGCCGACCCTGCACCGCCTGGGCATCCAGGCCTTCGAGCCGCAGCTGGTCGAGGGCAAGGCCATCCAGATCCACCCGCTCGTCTGCACCGCCTTCAACGCCGACTTCGACGGCGACCAGATGGCCGTGCACGTGCCGCTGTCCGCGGAGGCGCAGGCCGAGGCCCGCATCCTCATGCTGTCCAGCAACAACATCCTCAAGCCGGCCGACGGCAAGCCGGTCACCATGCCCACCCAGGACATGGTCATCGGCCTGTACCACCTGACGCACATCCAGAAGAACCTGCTCGGCGAGGGGCGCACCTTCAGCTCCGACGCCGAGGCCCGGATGGCGTTCGACAACGGCGAGCTGCACCTGCAGGCCCCGGTGAAGATCCGGCTCAAGGACATCATCGGCGTCGACAACGGTGCGTCCGGCCCGCAGTGGGAGGCCCCCGAGGGCTGGCAGCCCGGCGACTCCGTGACGGTCGAGACCACCCTGGGCCGGGTCCTGTTCAACGAGACCCTCCCGGTGGGCTACCGCTTCGTCAACTACGAGATCCGCAAGGGTCAGCTGTCGGCGATCGTCAACGACCTGGCCGAGCGCTTCCCGAAGGTCTCCCTCGCGGCGACCCTCGACGCGCTCAAGCTGGCGGGCTTCCACTGGGCCACCTGGTCCGGCGTCACCATCGGCATGGAGGACGTCATCCAGCCGCCTCGCAAGCGCGAGATCCTCGAGCGCTACGAGAAGGAGGCCGAGCGGATCGACAAGCAGTACCAGCGCGGTCTCATGACGGCCGAGGAGCGCCGCGGCGAGCTCATCGAGATCTGGACCAAGGCGACCGGCGAGGTCGCCAAGGAGATGGAAAGCGCGCTGCCGCAGGAGAACCCGCTGTGGAAGATGATCAACTCGGGTGCCCGCGGTAACCTGCTCCAGCTCCGCCAGATCGCCGCGATCCGTGGCCTGGTGGCCAACCCGAAGGGCGAGATCATCCCGCGGCCGATCAAGGCCAGCTACCGGGAGGGTCTGTCCGTGCTGGAGTACTTCATCTCCACGCACGGCGCGCGCAAGGGTCTGGCCGACACCGCGCTGCGGACCGCCGACTCGGGTTACCTGACCCGTCGTCTGGTGGACGTGTCGCAGGACGTCATCATCCGCGAGGAGGACTGCGGCACCGACCGCGCCATCCCGATGACGGTCGGCGAGCTGCACGACGGCGTCATGCGCATCCACCAGCACGCGGAGACGGGCGTGCACGCGCGCACCCTGGCTGACGACGTCCGCGACAAGGACGGCAAGCTCGTCGCCGAGCGCGGCACGGACATCAACTCGATCACGGTCGACCTGCTGGTCGCCGCCGGGACCGAGACCGTCCGCGTCCGCAGCGTGCTCACCTGCGAGTCGAAGCTGGGCGTCTGTGGCGCCTGCTACGGCCGGTCGCTGCCCACGGGCAAGACCGTCGACGTCGGCGAGGCGGTCGGCATCATCGCCGCCCAGTCGATCGGTGAGCCGGGCACGCAGTTGACGATGCGTACCTTCCACACCGGTGGTGTCGCGGGTGAGGACATCACCCAGGGTCTGCCCCGTGTGCAGGAGATCTTCGAGGCCCGTGTGCCGAAGGGTAAGGCGCCCATCGCCGACACCCCCGGCCGCGTGCGGATCGAGGACGGCGAGCGGATGCGGAAGATCATCATCGTGCCGGACGACGGCAGCGAGGAGATCGTCCACGACAAGCTCAGCCGGCGCGTCAAGCTGCGCTACCAGGACGGCGAGCACGTCGAGGTGGGCGAGAAGCTCACCGAGGGCACGATCGACCCGCACGAGCTGCTGCGCATCATGGGTCCCCGGGCGGTCCAGGTCCACCTGACGTCCGAGGTCCAGGAGGTGTACCGCTCGCAGGGTGTGCTCATCCACGACAAGCACATCGAGATCATCATCCGGCAGATGCTCAAGCGGGTCACGGTCATCGACTCCGGCTCCACCGAGTTCCTGCCCGGCGTGCTGGTCGACCGTGCGCTGTTCGAGGCGGAGAACCGCCGCGTCGTCGCCGAAGGCGGCGAGCCGGCGGCCGGCCGTCCCGTGCTGATGGGTATCACCAAGGCGTCCCTGGCGACGGAGTCGTGGCTGTCCGCGGCCTCGTTCCAGGAGACGACCCGGGTGCTGACCGACGCCGCGATCCACGCGCGCAGCGACTCGCTGATCGGTCTGAAGGAGAACGTCATCATCGGCAAGCTCATCCCGGCGGGTACCGGCATCAGCAAGTACCGCAGCATCCGGGTCGAGCCGACCGAGGAGGCGAAGGCGAAGGTCTACTCGATGACCGGCTACCCGGAGGCCGACTACGGCTTCGGCCCGGCCAGCGGGCAGGCGGTCCCCCTGGACGACTTCGACCTGGGCTCCTTCCGCTAGGAGTGACGGCACCACGCAGAGGGCGGGGACCCACGGGTTCCCGCCCTCTTGCCGTGCACCGGATAGGCTCGGGTGGTGACGTCGTCGACCCGCCACCCGCTCGACCCCGACCCGGTCCGCGCCAGCAAGGCATCGGCCGTGTTCGGGCTGGGTCTGCTGTCGGTGGTGATCGGGCCGTTCCTCGGCGGGCTCATCCCCGCGACCCTCGCCCTGCTGATGGCTCGCGAGTCGCACCGGGAGCTGGTCGCCGCCGAGGGCTTCCTGCTGGGCGCCAGACGGGTCCGCAACGGTGTGCGGCTCGCGTGGACCGGCATCGTGCTGTCGATCGCCGCGCTGGTCGTCCTTTCGATCGTGGGCCTGCTGGCGTACGCGCGTGGCCGCGGCACCGACTTCGACCCGACGGTGAACTGACGTGACCTACCCCTACCAGCGGCAGGTGCCGCCCCCGCACGCCGCGCAGTCCGGCATGCGGATCGACCTCGTCCAGGGGACCCCGTTCGGGGTGGCGTACCCACTCGTCCAGGGGACCCCCAGCGGCCCCGCGATCGGCAGCCTCGTCGCCGGCATCGTCTCCGTCTTCGTCGGCCTCACGGTGAGCTGCCTCGGCCTGGCCGGCGCCGCGGAGGGCTGGGGCCCCGTGGCGGGCGGCGCCTTCACGGTGCTGGCGGTGTTCCTCGGCCTCGGCGCGATCGGCCTGGGCGTCTTCGGCATACGCCAGGTCCGCCGGTCGGGCCGCCTGGTCACCGGCCGGGGGATGGCGGTGACAGGCGTCGTCCTCGGCTCGGTGGGCGCCGGCATCGGCGTGCTGTCGCTGCTGGCCGCCTTCGTCTTCGCCGCCGCCGTATAGCCATCGGCGGCCGTGGTGCCGCCGCTCGCCGGCCTGGCCTTCGTATAGCCATCGGCGGCCGTGGTGCCGCCGCTCGCCGGCCTGGCCTTCGTATAGCCATCGGCGGCCGTGGTGCCGCCGCTCGCCGGCCTGGCC
>NZ_JBFAIC010000002.1:159054-248490 GCF_040654515.1 Dactylosporangium sp. NPDC050688 | reverse complement strand
CCTTCGTATAGCCATCGGCGGCCGTGGCGCCGCCGCTCGCCGGCCTGGCCTTCGTATAGCCATCGGCGGCCGTGGCGCCGCCGCTCGCCGGCCTGGCCTTCGTATAGCCATCGGCGGCCGTGGCGCCGCCGCTCGCCGGCCTGGTTTTCGCCGCCGCGATGGAGCCGCCGGCCGCCGTGCCAGCGCACGGCCGTCCGGCATTGCCTGAACCACGCTGGAGCCACCCACGGCACGCCCCGACGGCCACGGCTGTCACCCGCTGCCCCGCCGGCGGCGGCGCGGCCCGCGACCGGCCACGGCGCCCGGCTGAGCAGCGCCGACACCGATGATGCGACCCCGGCGATGTTCCGATCGGACACCAGGTACTCTTGGTGTGAAGAGTGTTCCTTCATGGGGCCGAGCCGTCGATTTTGACCAGCGTCCTCACGGTGGGTACTCTTTCCCCTCGTGCCCGGCTTTGCCGGGCAACTCGTGCGTGCGTCCACAACGGCCCGCCTCCGCGGGTTGAGGGGTGGATGCAAACCGCGAAACCCGGTTGGCACTTCTTGGGCCGGGTTCGCGCGGCGGGCGACACGCCCGACCGCGGGTGCCGGTCACGCCGTGGAGACAGCGAAGAAGAAGACGTGCGGCCGCGAGGCCGAAGGGAGACAGGCCCAGTGCCTACGATCCAGCAGCTGGTCCGCAAGGGCCGCCAGGCGAAGCTGAGCAAGACCAAGACGCCGGCGCTCAAGGGCAGCCCGCAGCGGCGTGGCGTCTGCACGCGTGTGTACACCACCACGCCGAAGAAGCCGAACTCGGCGCTGCGCAAGGTGGCCCGCGTGCGACTGAGCAACGGTATCGAGGTGACGGCCTACATCCCCGGTGTCGGTCACAACCTTCAGGAGCACTCGATCGTGCTGGTCCGCGGTGGCCGTGTGAAGGACCTCCCCGGCGTCCGGTACAAGATCATCCGTGGTTCGCTGGACACCCAGGGTGTCCGCAACCGCAAGCAGGCTCGCAGCCGGTACGGCGCGAAGAAGGAGAAGAGCTGACATGCCGCGTAAAGGCCCCGCGCCGCGCCGGCCCCTGGTGGCGGACCCGGTCTACAACTCCCTGCTCGTCACCCAGCTGATCAACAAGATCCTGGTCGAGGGCAAGCGCCAGCTCGCCGAGCGCGTTGTTTACAGCGCCCTCGAGGGTTGCCGGGAGAAGTCAGGCACCGACCCCGTCGTCACGCTGAAGCGCGCGATGGACAACGTCAAGCCGACCCTCGAGGTCCGCAGCCGCCGCGTCGGTGGCGCGACCTACCAGGTGCCGGTCGAGGTGCGCCCTCCCCGGGCGACGACGCTGGGCCTGCGCTGGCTGGTCACCTACTCGCGTGCCCGTCGTGAGAAGACCATGGTGGAGCGGCTCATGAACGAGCTGTTGGACGCCAGCAACGGGCTCGGTGCCTCGGTCAAGCGCCGCGAAGACACCCACAAGATGGCGGAGTCCAACAAGGCCTTCGCGCACTACCGCTGGTAAGCGACGCTTTTCCAGCAATCCGACGAGAGCGAAGTAGGGATTCGAAGTGGCTGCCGCAGACGCTGCCCTCGCCAAGGTCCGCAACATCGGCATCATGGCGCACATCGACGCCGGTAAAACGACGACGACTGAGCGCATCCTGTTCTACACCGGTATCACGTACAAGATCGGTGAGGTTCACGAGGGCGCAGCCGTCATGGACTGGATGGAGCAGGAGCAGGAGCGGGGCATCACCATCACCTCTGCCGCCACGAAGTGCGAGTGGAAGGGCCACGTCATCCAGATCATCGACACGCCCGGCCACGTCGACTTCACGGTCGAGGTCGAGCGGTCGCTGCGGGTCCTGGACGGCGCCGTGGCGGTCTACGACGGCGTCGCCGGCGTGGAGCCGCAGACCGAGAACGTCTGGCGGCAGGCCGACAAGTACAACGTCCCGCGTATGTGCTTCGTCAACAAGCTGGACCGCACCGGGGCCGACTTCTTCCGCTGCGTGCAGATGATGGTCGACCGGCTCAACGCCACCCCGCTGGTGCTGCAGATCCCGATCGGCCTGGAAGGCGACCACATCGGTGTCGTCGACCTGCTGGAGATGCGCGCGCTGACCTGGCGCGGCGAGACCCAGAAGGGCGAGGACTACGCCATCGAGGAGATCCCCGCGGATCTCGTCGACCAGGCGAACGAGTACCGGGACAAGCTCCTGGAGACGCTCGCCGAGACCGACGACGACATCATGGTCCGCTACCTCGACGGCGACACGTTCGACGTCAAGGAGCTCAAGGCCGCGATCCGCCGGGCGACCATCGCCGGCAAGCTCAACCCGGTCGTGTGCGGCTCGGCGTTCAAGAACAAGGGCGTCCAGCCCATGCTCGACGCCGTCGTCGACTTCCTGCCCTCGCCGCTGGACATCCCGGCCGTCGAGGGTGTGGCGACCGACGGCGAGACGCCGATGCAGCGCAAGCCCTCCAACAGCGAGCCCTTCTCCGGCCTGGCCTTCAAGATCCAGACGGACAAGCACCTCGGCAAGCTCACCTACGTGCGCATCTACTCCGGCACGCTCGACTCCGGCTCCCAGGTGGTCAACTCCACCAAGGACCGCAAGGAGCGGATCGGCAAGATCTACCAGATGCACGCGAACAAGCGTGAGGAGCGGCCCAGCGCCCAGGCGGGTGACATCATCGCCGTGCAGGGTCTCAAGCAGACCACCACGGGTGACACGCTCTGCGACCCGGCCAGCCCGGTCATCCTGGAGTCGATGACGTTCCCGGAGCCGGTCATCCAGGTCGCGATCGAGCCGAAGAGCAAGGCCGACCAGGAGAAGCTGGGCACCGCCATCCAGCGCCTGGCCGAGGAGGACCCGACCTTCCGCGTCAAGAACGACGAGGAGACCGGCCAGACCATCATCGCCGGCATGGGCGAGCTGCACCTCGACATCCTGGTCGACCGGATGCGCCGGGAGTTCAGCGTCGAGGCCAACATCGGCAAGCCGCAGGTGGCCTACCGCGAGACGATCAAGGGCACCGTCGACAAGATCGACTACGTGCACAAGAAGCAGACCGGTGGCTCCGGCCAGTACGCGAAGGTCATCGTCAAGCTCGAGCCGCTCGAGATGACGGCG
The DNA here is from genome assembly GCF_040654515.1 of Dactylosporangium sp. NPDC050688. Taxonomy (NCBI): domain Bacteria; kingdom Bacillati; phylum Actinomycetota; class Actinomycetes; order Micromonosporales; family Micromonosporaceae; genus Dactylosporangium; species Dactylosporangium sp. NPDC050688. The sequence continues at coordinate 245,372 of NZ_JBFAIC010000002.1, read as the reverse complement.
GACGGCCCTACGTACGAGTTCGTCAACGAGGTCTCGGGCGGCCGCATCCCGAAGGAGTTCATCCCTTCGGTGGACGCCGGCGCCCAAGACGCGATGCAGTACGGCGTCCTCGCGGGGTACCCGATGGTCGGCGTCAAGCTGACGCTGCTCGACGGGCAGTACCACGAGGTCGACTCGTCGGAAATGGCATTCAAGATCGCTGGTTCGATGGTGATGAAGGAGGCGGCCCGCAAGGCCTCTCCGGCCCTCCTCGAGCCGTTGATGGCCGTCGAGGTCACCACCCCGGAAGAGAACATGGGTGACGTCATCGGCGACCTCAACTCCCGGCGCGGCACCATCCAGGCGATGGAAGAGCGCGGCGGTGCCCGTGTCGTCCGCGCCACGGTGCCGTTGTCGGAAATGTTCGGCTACGTCGGCGACCTGCGGTCGAAGACCCAGGGCCGGGCGAGCTACTCGATGCAGTTCGACTCCTACGCCGAGGTTCCCGCGAACGTCGCCAAGGAGATCATCGCGAAGGCGACCGGGGAGTAGTTCCCGGTCCGCGGCCGCGAGGCTGCATCAGCGGGCCTGAGGCTTCAGCCGCCAGACCCAAGTCGACAGGGTGCGTCGACGCTTCAGGCGTCGACGCACCGCGAACCAGAAGTCCACAGGAGGACACCAGTGGCGAAGGCGAAGTTCGAGCGGACTAAGCCGCACGTCAACATCGGCACCATCGGTCACATCGACCACGGGAAGACGACGCTGACGGCGGCCATTACCAAGGTGCTGCACGACCGCATGCCGGACGTGAACCCCTACACCCCGTTCGACGAGATCGACAAGGCGCCGGAGGAGAAGGCCCGCGGCATCACGATCTCGATCGCGCACGTCGAGTACCAGACCGAGAACCGGCACTACGCCCACGTTGACTGCCCGGGCCACGCCGACTACATCAAGAACATGATCACCGGTGCCGCGCAGATGGACGGCGCGATCCTGGTGGTCGCCGCGACCGACGGCCCGATGCCGCAGACCCGCGAGCACGTGCTGCTGGCCCGCCAGGTCGGCGTCCCCTACATCGTGGTGGCGCTGAACAAGAGCGACATGGTCGAGGACGAGGAGCTCCTGGAGCTCGTCGAGCTCGAGGTCCGTGAGCTGCTGTCGAGCCAGGAGTTCCCGGGCGACGACGCTCCGGTCGTGCGCGTCTCGGCCCTCAAGGCCCTCGAGGGCGACCCGAAGTGGTCGGACGCCCTCATGGAGCTCATGAGCGCCGTGGACAGCGCGATCCCGCAGCCCGAGCGTGAGACCGAGAAGCCGTTCCTCATGCCCGTCGAGGACGTCTTCACGATCACCGGTCGTGGCACGGTCGTCACCGGTCGTGTCGAGCGTGGCATCCTCAAGCCGAACGAGGAGGTCGAGATCGTTGGCATCAAGGCCAAGTCGATGAAGACCACCTGCACGGCGATCGAGATGTTCCGCAAGATCCTCGACGAGGCGCGCGCCGGCGAGAACGTCGGTCTGCTCCTGCGTGGTATCAAGCGCGAGGACGTCGAGCGCGGCATGGTCGTGGTGAAGCCGGGTAGCAACACCCCGCACACCGAGTTCGAGGCGACCGTCTACATCCTCTCCAAGGAGGAGGGTGGCCGGCACACCCCGTTCTTCCAGAACTACCGTCCGCAGTTCTACTTCCGCACCACGGACGTCACCGGCGTCGTCACGCTGCCCGAGGGCACCGAGATGGTCATGCCCGGCGACAACACCGGCATGACCGTGCAGCTCATCCAGCCGATCGCCATGGAGGAGAACCTCCGCTTCGCGATCCGCGAGGGTGGCCGCACCGTCGGCGCCGGCCGTGTGACGAAGATCCTCAAGTAACGACCTGAGGCACCCCGATTTCACTTTGTCGCACGTCGTGCGGCATAATGGTCGGGTTGCGTCGCGGGGCGGTCGAGACTGCTCAATACAGTTGCCATATCGGCAGCTCCCGGAGAAGTCTCGGCCGCTTCCGCGCGGCGTCAGTCCTGTGGCTGGCGCTCACCTCCGCGATCCGGGCGTGGCACGCCCTGGGGTAGGTCTCCACAGCCACCAGCGGTCCTGAGAAGGACGTCGGCGGCGGAGCCTGGCCCTTGGCCGCGACACGCCCGACCGCGGGGGTCGGACAAACCAAATAGGCGGCACCGGACCCTTCGGGGTTCCGCGAGGTCGAGAGACCTCGCATGAGAGAGGGAACTGAAGCCACCATGGCGGGACAGAAGATCCGCATCCGGCTCAAGGCCTACGACCACGAGGTCGTCGACTCCTCGGCGCGGAAGATCGTCGAGACGGTCACGCGCACCGGGGCTCAGGTCGCTGGGCCGGTGCCGCTGCCCACTGAGATCAACCGCTACTGCGTGATCCGCTCGCCGCACAAGTACAAGGACTCGCGCGAGCACTTCGAGATGCGCACGCACAAGCGTCTGATCGACATCATCGACCCGACCCCGAAGACGGTTGACTCGCTCATGCGGCTCGACCTGCCGGCTGGTGTCGACATCGAGATCAAGCTGTAGGGACCGGACTTATGGACAGGCAAGTCAAGGGCATCCTGGGTGAGAAGCTCGGCATGACCCAGATCTGGGACAACGGCAAGGTCGTCCCGGTGACCGTGGTGCAGGCCGGCCCGTGCGTCGTGACCCAGGTGCGCACGGCTGACAACGACGGTTACTCCGCGGTCCAGCTCGCGTGGGGCCAGATCGACCCGCGCAAGGTCAACAAGCCGCGGTCGGGCCACTTCGCCAAGGCGGACGTCGCGCCCCGTCGCCACATCGTGGAGCTGCGGACCACCGACGCCGGCGAGTACACGCTCGGCCAGGAGATCACGGCCGACAGCTTCACCGCCGGCCAGCGCATCGACGTCACCGGCCGCACCAAGGGCAAGGGCTACGCCGGTGTCATGAAGCGGCACGGCTTCCACGGCCTGCGTGCCAGCCACGGTGTCGAGCGCAAGCACCGCTCGCCCGGCTCGATCGGCGCCTGCGCGACCCCGGGTCGCGTCTTCAAGGGCGTCAAGATGGCCGGCCGCATGGGTGGCGCCCGCTTCACCGTGCAGAACCTCACCGTCCAGGCGGTCGAGCTGGAGCAGGGCCTGATCCTCATCAAGGGCGCGGTCCCCGGCCCGAAGGGCAGCCTCGTGCTGCTGCGGAGCGCCGCCAAGGTCGCGGTCAAGGCGCAGAAGGGTGGGATCACCAAGTGACCACCGTTGACATCAAGACGGTCGACGGCGCCACCAACGGCACCGTCGAGCTGCCGGACGAGATCTTCGACGCGCAGGCCAGCATCCCGCTGCTGCACCAGGTCGTCGTCGCGCAGCTGGCCGCGGCCCGCCAGGGCACGCACAAGGTCAAGACGCGGGGCGAGGTGTCCGGCGGCGGCAAGAAGCCCTACAAGCAGAAGGGCACGGGCCGCGCCCGCCAGGGCTCGATCCGTGCGCCGCAGTTCACCGGCGGTGGCGTCACGCACGGCCCCGTGCCGCGTGACTACACCCAGCGGGTGAACAAGAAGATGAAGGCCGCCGCCCTGCGTGGCGCCCTCTCCGACCGGGCCCGCGAGGGTCGCATCCACGTCGTGGAGAGCTTCATCGACGGCGACACCCCGAGGACCAAGGACGCCCTCAAGGTGCTGCGCGGCATCACCGACGCGCGCCGCGTCCTCGTGGTCCTCCCGCGCGACGACGAGGCCAACTGGCTGAGCCTGCGCAACGAGCAGTCGGTGCACCTCCTGGTCGCCGACCAGCTCAACACGCACGACGTGCTCGTCGCCGACCAGGTCGTCTTCACGACCGCGGCGCTCAACGAGTTCCTCGGCGTGCCGGCCGCGGCCGGTGCCGACGAGACCACTGAGGAGGTCTGATCATGGCGACGATCGCCGATCCACGCGACGTGATCATCCAGCCGGTGGTCTCTGAGAAGAGCTACAGCGAGCTCAACCGCAACTGGTACACGTTCCTGGTGCACCCGGACGCGAACAAGACCGAGATCAAGATCGCGATCCAGCAGATCTTCAACGTCCGCGTCCTGTCGGTCAACACCATCAACCGCGAAGGCAAGCGCAAGCGGACCCGCACGGGTTGGGGCAAGCGCAAGGACACGAAGCGGGCGATGGTCAAGCTCGCCGAGGGTGACCGGATCGAAGCCTTCGGCGGACCGGTCAGCTGAGGGGTATAGACGATGGCTATCCGTAAATACAAGCCGACGACCCCGGGTCGTCGTGGTTCGAGCGTCGCCGACTTCGCCGAGATCACCCGATCGACGCCCGAGAAGTCGCTGCTCGTCCCGCTGCCGAACAAGGGCGGACGCAACGTCCACGGCCGCGTCACCGCGCGCCACCAGGGCGGCGGCCACAAGCGCCAGTACCGGCTGATCGACTTCCGTCGCGCGGACAAGGACGGCATCCCCGCCAAGGTCGCGCACATCGAGTACGACCCCAACCGGACCGCGCGGATCGCGCTGCTGCACTACGCCGACGGCGAGAAGCGCTACATCATCGCGCCGAAGGACCTGAAGCAGGGCGACCGGGTCGAGGCCGGTGTCGGCGCCGACATCAAGCCGGGCAACAACCTGCCGCTGCGCAACATCCCGGTCGGCACCACCGTCCACGCGGTGGAGCTGCGCCCGGGCGGCGGTGCCAAGCTGGCCCGCTCGGCCGGCGTCGGCATCCAGCTGCTGGGCCGCGAGGGCCAGTACGCGACGCTGCGCATGCCGTCCGGTGAGATCCGGCGCGTCGAGGTCCAGTGCCGCGCCACCATCGGCGAGATCGGCAACGCCGACCAGTCGAACATCAACTGGGGCAAGGCCGGCCGCATGCGGTGGAAGGGCAAGCGCCCGACCGTCCGTGGTGTCGCGATGAACCCCATCGACCACCCGCACGGTGGTGGTGAGGGTAAGACCTCGGGTGGTCGCCACCCGGTCAACCCGAAGGGCAAGCCGGAGGGCCGCACGCGGCGCAAGGGCCAGCCGAGCGACCGTCTCATCGTCCGTAGGCGTTACGCCACCCGGAAGCGCGGCTAAGGAGCCTGAGCAATGCCTCGCAGCCTCAAGAAGGGCCCGTTCATCGACGACCACCTGCTCAAGAAGGTGGAAGTCCAGAACGCCAAGAACTCCAAGAACGTCATCAAGACCTGGTCGCGCCGGTCGACGATCATCCCCGACATGCTCGGGCACACGATCGCCGTCCACGACGGGCGTAAGCACGTGCCCGTCTTCGTGACGGAGGCGATGGTCGGGCACAAGCTCGGCGAGTTCGCGCTGACCCGCACCTTCAAGGGTCACGAGAAGGACGACCGGAAGAGCCGCCGCCGCTAAGGCAGCCAACTAAAGGGGATTTCCCGATGTCAACAAAAGCAGCGGCGGCGCTGCCCGGTGCCCGGGCGATCGCGCGCCACGTGCGCGTGTCGCCGATGAAGGCGCGCCGTGTGGTGAACCTCGTCCGCGGCCTGCCCGCGCGTGAGGCACTCACGGTGCTGCAGTTCGCCCCGCAGTCCGCGAGCGAGCCGGTCTACAAGGTGCTCGCGAGCGCCATCGCCAACGCAGAGAACAACGAGCGGCTCGACCCGGACTCGCTCCTGGTCGCCGAGGCATACGTCGACGAGGGCCCGACGCTCAAGCGGTTCCGGCCGCGGGCGCAGGGTCGCGCGTACCGGATCCGCAAGCGCACCAGCCACATCACGATCGTGGTCGAGAGCGTTCCCGCGAGCCAGGCACGCGCGGCCAAGGCCGGCGTCGCCAAGGCGACGAAGGCCGCCAAGGCCGTCGCCGCCGAGCCGGACGAGACCGACGAGACCGACGAGGCCACGTCGACGCCCGCGAAGAAGACCGCGGCGAAGAAGGCGCCGGCCGAGAAGGCGGCCGCCAAGCCGGCTGACGCCGAGGAAGGGACCGAGTAATGGGTCAGAAGGTTCACCCGCACGGGTTCCGGCTCGGCATCAGCACCGACTGGAAGTCCCGCTGGTACGCCGACAAGCTCTACAAGGACTACATCGCGGAGGACGTCAAGATCCGCCGCATGATGTCCAAGGGGCTTGAGCGCGCCGGCATCGCCAAGGTCGACATTGAGCGCACCCGCGACCGGGTCCGCGTGGACATCCACACGGCCCGCCCGGGCATCGTCATCGGCCGCAAGGGTGCCGAGGCCGACCGCATCCGCGCCGAGCTGGAGAAGCTCACCGGCAAGCAGGTGCAGCTCAACATCCTTGAGGTGAAGAGCCCCGAGTCGGACGCGCAGCTCGTCGCGCAGGGCGTGGCCGAGCAGCTGTCCAGCCGGGTCAGCTTCCGCCGTGCCATGCGCAAGGCGATGCAGTCGGCGATGAAGAACCCGCTGGTCAAGGGCATCCGGGTGCAGGTCTCCGGCCGCCTCGGCGGCGCCGAGATGAGCCGCACGGAGTTCTACCGTGAGGGTCGCGTGCCGCTGCACTCGCTGCGGGCCAACATCGAGTACGGCTTCTTCGAGGCCCGTACCACCTTCGGCCGCATCGGCGTGAAGGTCTGGATCTACAAGGGCGACGCCGTTCCGGGTCGCGAGGCGCCGGCCGAGGCCGCCGCTCCGCGCGGTGGCCGTCGCGAGCGCACCGACCGGCCCGAGCGGCCGCGTCGCGGGCGTTCCGGCTCCTCCGGCACGACGGCCGGCGGGACCGAGGCCGGCCGCGCCGCCGCCGCGGCCCAGGCCGCTGAGGTGACCCCCGAGGCCGCCCCGGTCGAGCAGGCACCGGCAGAGACGTCCCAGGAGGGCTGACGAATGCTGATCCCTCGTAAGCCCCCGAAGGGCTTCCGCAAGCCGCACCACCCGGACCGGCACGGCCCGGCCAAGGGCGGCACCCGCGTGGTCTTCGGCGAGTTCGGTATCCAGGCGCTCGAGCCGGCGTACATCACGAACCGCCAGATCGAGTCGGCCCGTATCGCCATGACCCGGCACATCCGTCGTGGCGGCAAGGTCTGGATCACGATCTTCCCGGACCGCTCCATCACCAAGAAGCCGGCCGAGACCCGCATGGGCTCCGGCAAGGGCTCCCCCGAGTGGTGGGTGGCCAACATCAAGCCGGGCCGGATCCTGTTCGAGATGTCGTTCCCGAACGAGCAGATCGCCCGCGAGGCAATGCGCCGCGCGATCCACAAGCTTCCGCTGAAGTGCCGGATCGTCACGCGTGAAGGGGCTGATGTCTGATGGCCGCCGGAATCAAGGCGACCGAGCTGCGCGAGCTGTCCGACGAGAGCCTGGTCGAGAAGCTTCGGGAAGCGAAGGCGGAGCTGTTCAACCTCCGCGTCCAGTCGGCCACCGGCCAGCTGGACAATCACGGGCGGTTGCAGATCATCCGCAAGGACATCGCCCGGATCTACACGATCATGCGCGAGCGCGAGCTGGGTCTCTCAGTCGCGCCCGACGCTGTGGCTGAGGTGGCATGAGCATGAGCGAGCAGACGACCGAGAGCACCGAGGTGCGCGGCCGCCGCAAGGTCCGCGAGGGCCTGGTGGTCAGCGACAAGATGAACAAGACCGTCGTCGTGGCGGTCGAGGACCAGGTCAAGCACCCGCTGTACGGCAAGGTCATGCGCCGCACCAACAAGCTCAAGGCGCACGACGAGCAGAACGCCTGTGGTGTCGGCGACCGGGTGCTGCTCATGGAGACCCGGCCGCTGTCCGCCACCAAGCGCTGGCGGGTCGTGGAGATCCTCGAAAAGGCCAAGTAAGGCCGTCGTTCCGCCAAGCTCGGCACCGGTTCCATCGGGCCCGGTGCCGAGAACTGGCAGACATTAGGAGACAAGCGTGATTCAGCAGGAGTCGCGGCTGCGCGTCGCCGACAACACGGGTGCCCGGGAGATCCTGTGCATCCGTGTGCTCGGTGGCTCGGGTCGCCGCTATGCAGGCATCGGCGACATCATCGTGGCCACCGTGAAGGACGCCATTCCGGGCGCCGGGGTGAAGAAGGGTGACGTGGTCAAGGCCGTCGTCGTCCGGACCACCAAGGAGCGGCGCCGGCCGGACGGGTCCTACATCCGGTTCGACGAGAACGCCGCCGTGATCATCAAGGACGGCGGTGACCCCCGTGGTACCCGCATCTTCGGCCCGGTCGGGCGTGAGCTCCGGGACAAGCGTTTCATGAAGATCATCTCGCTCGCGCCGGAGGTGTTGTAACCATGAAGGTCAAAAAGGGCGACACCGTCCTGGTCATCGCGGGCAAGGACAAGGGCACCCGGGGCAAGGTCCTCACCGCCCTCCCGCGCGAGGACAAGGTCATCGTCGAGGGCGTCAACCGCGTCAAGAAGCACACCCGCATCCGCACCACCCAGCGTGGTTCGAAGACCGGTGGCATCGTGACGCAGGAAGCCGCGATCCACGTCTCGAACGTGATGGTGATCGACTCGGACAACAAGCCGACCCGTGTCGGTGCCCGCATCGACGAGGACGGCGTCAAGACCCGCACGTCGCGTCGCTCCGGTAAGGATCTGTGATGACGACGGTCGACAAGGTGAACCCGCGCCTCAAGCAGCGCTACCGCGACGAGATCGCCGGCAAGCTGCAGGAGCAGTTCAAGTACGACAACGTGATGCAGATCCCGGGCGTCGTCAAGGTCGTCGTCAACATGGGCGTCGGCGAGGCGGCCCGCGACTCGAAGCTGATCGACGGTGCGGTCCGCGACCTCGCCACGATCACCGGCCAGAAGCCGCAGATCCGCCGTGCGACCAAGTCCATCGCGCAGTTCAAGCTGCGTGAGGGCATGCCCATCGGCGCGAAGGTCACGCTCCGCAACGACCGCATGTGGGAGTTCCTCGACCGCCTGCTGTCGATCGCGCTGCCGCGTATCCGCGACTTCCGCGGTCTGGACGGGCGCAAGCTCGACGGCAACGGCAACTACACCTTCGGTCTCACCGAGCAGTCGGTGTTCCACGAGATCGACCAGGACCGTATCGACCGGCCGCGAGGGATGGACATCACCGTGGTCACCACCGCTCGCACGGACGAGGAAGGTCGCGCGCTGCTGAAGCTGCTCGGCTTCCCGTTCCGTGAGAACTAGGAGAACTGACCGATGGCGAAGAAGGCCCTCATTCTCAAGGCCGCCGCGAAGCCCAAGTTCGCGGTCCGCGCCTACACCCGCTGCCAGCGCTGCGGCCGGCCCAAGGCCGTGTACCGGAAGTTCGGGCTGTGCCGCGTGTGCATCCGCGAGATGGCGCACCGCGGCGAGCTGCCCGGCGTTTCCAAGGCCTCCTGGTAATCCTCCTTCGCCGTAGGCCCGCCCAACGTGGCGAGGAACCACGGCGAGAAAGGCTGACAAAGCAATGACCATGACCGACCCGATCGCAGACATGCTGACGCGTCTGCGCAACGCCAACCAGGCGTACCACGACCGGGTGTCGATGCCCTACTCGAAGATCAAGGCGAACATCGCCGAGGTGCTCAAGTCCGAGGGCTACGTGTCCTCGTGGCAGGTTCAGGAGCCGGAAGAGGGCAAGGTCGGCAAGACGCTGATCGTTGAGCTCAAGTACGGCCAGAGCCGCGAGCGCAGCCTCGCCGGCATCCGCCGGGTCTCGAAGCCCGGCCTGCGGGTGTACGCGAAGTCGGTGGAGATGCCGCGCGTGCTCGGTGGCCTCGGTGTGGCCATCATCTCGACGTCCCAAGGGCTGCTCACCGACCGGCAGGCCCGCAAGCGAGGGGTGGGCGGGGAAGTCCTCGCCTACGTCTGGTAAGGGAGAGCCACAATGTCTCGAATCGGACGTAAGCCCATCGCTGTGCCCGCTGGCGTCGACCTGAAGGTCGACGGCCAGGTCGTCACTGTCAAGGGGCCCAAGGGCGAGCTGTCCCACACCCTCGCCGAGCCGATCACGGTGGAGAAGGCCGAGGACGGCAGCTTCAACGTGGTGCGCCCCAACGACGAGCGCAAGGCCAAGGAACTGCACGGCCTGTCCCGCACGCTCATCGCGAACATGGTCATCGGCGTCACCGAGGGCTACCGTAAGAGCCTCGAGATCGCCGGCACCGGTTACCGCGTCACCGCGAAAGGCTCCGACCTGGAGTTCGCGCTCGGGTTCTCCCACCCCGTGGTCGTGACGCCCCCCGCGGGCATCACGTTCACCGTCGAGCGGCCGACGCTGTTCCACATCGCCGGCATCGACAAGCAGCAGGTGGGCGAGGTCGCCGCCAACATCCGCAAGATCCGCCCGCCGGAGCCGTACAAGGGCAAGGGCGTGCGGTACCAGGGCGAGGTCATCCGCCGTAAGGCTGGAAAGGCAGGCAAGAAGTGAGCGCCACGCTGCTCAAGCGCCGCAACGCAGGCGGCGCCGCCGCGGCGCGCCGAGTCGGGCGCGCACGCCGGCACTTCCGCATCCGCAAGCACGTCAGTGGCACGGCCGAGCGTCCCCGCCTGGTCGTCACCCGCTCGCTGCGGAACATCACCGCGCAGATCGTCGACGACCTCAAGGGCCACACGCTGGCCTCGGCCTCGACGCTCGACGCGAGCATCCGCGGCACGGACGGCGACAAGAAGGCACTGGCCGGCAAGGTCGGCACCCTGCTCGCCGAGCGGGCGAAGGCCGCGGGTGTCGGCAAGGTCGTCTTCGACCGTGGCGGAAACCGTTACGCCGGCCGCATCGCGGCCCTGGCTGACGCCGCCCGCGAAGCCGGACTCGAATTCTAGGAAAGGGAACGTTCATGCCTGGTCCTCAGCGCAGGGGCGGCGGGTCCGGTGGGAACACCGAAGGTGGCGGCCGTCGCGAGAACCGTCGCGACGGCGGCGGCCGCGGTAACGCGCCCGCCGAGAAGACCCCCCACCTCGAGCGGGTCGTCGCGATCAACCGAGTCGCCAAGGTCGTCAAGGGTGGTCGGCGCTTCAGCTTCACCGCCCTCGTCATCGTCGGCGACGGCGACGGCACCGTCGGCGTCGGCTACGGAAAGGCCAAGGAGGTGCCCGCGGCCATCGCCAAGGGTGTCGAGGAGGCCAAGAAGCACTTCTTCAAGGTCCCGCGGATCGCGGCGTCGATCCCGCACCCGGTGATCGGCGAGGACGCCGCCGGCGTCGTGCTGCTCAAGCCGGCCTCCGCCGGTACCGGTGTCATCGCCGGTGGCCCGGTGCGCGCCGTCCTGGAGTGCGCGGGCATCCACGATGTCCTGTCCAAGAGCCTCGGGTCCTCCAACGCGATCAACATCGTCCACGCGACGGTGGCGGCGCTGAAGAAGCTCGAGTCGCCGGAGGCGGTGGCCGCGCGCCGCGGCCTGCCGGTCGAAGACGTCGCGCCCGCGGCCATGCTGGCCCAGCGTGCCGGGGCGGGTGCGTGACATGGCTCGCCTGAAGGTCACTCAGATCCGGTCCGAGATCGGCACCAAGCAGAACCAGCGCGACACGCTGCGTTCGCTCGGCCTGAAGCGGATCCGCGACGTCGTCGTCAAGGAAGACCGTCCGGAGATCCGCGGCATGATCCACACCGTGACGCACCTGGTCACCGTGGAAGAGGTGGAGTAATCCGATGACGATCAAGCTGCACCACCTGCGGCCCGCCCCGGGCGCCAAGACCGCGAAGACCCGTGTGGGTCGCGGTGAGGGCTCCAAGGGCAAGACCGCCGGTCGTGGTACCAAGGGCTCCAAGGCCCGCAAGAACATCTCGCCGGCGTTCGAGGGTGGGCAGATGCCCCTCCACATGCGCCTGCCGAAGCTCAAGGGCTTCAAGAACCGCAACCGCATCGAGTTCCAGGTCGTCAACCTGGCCCGCCTCGCGGAGCTGTTCCCCAACGGCGGCACCATCGGGGTCGACGAGCTCGTCGACGCCGGCGCCGTCCGCAAGGGCGAGCTGGTCAAGGTCCTCGGCGACGGGGAGCTCGGCGGAGTGAAGCTGCAGGTCAGCGCGCACAAGTTCAGCGCGACGGCCCGCGAGAAGCTGGAAGCGGCGGGCGGCTCCGCCACGCTGCTCGGCGGCTCCGCAGCTGAGTAGACAACGCGCTACCGTGGCGTCCACCGGAGTGGTTTTGGTGGGCGCCACGCGGCGCCTAAGGATCGGTCCCACTACTACCTGAAAAGCTGAGGGATTGCCGGGGCGTGATGTGCTGCGGGCATCCTGTTAGAGTCCGTTGTCGCAGTAACACACTCGACTCATCCGCTCAGCTGCACCACCGGCACCACGCACCACCAGGACCCCACCTCGTCGGCCACCAGGCCGCCTTGCGCAGGAGGAAGAACGTTGCTCTCCGCCTTTGCCAGCGCGTTTCGCACGCCTGACCTGCGCAACAAAATCTTGTTCACATTGCTCATGATCGCGCTGTACCGGGTCGGGGCCACGCTGCCCAGCCCTGGCGTGTCGTTCGGCAACGTGCAGAAGTGCCTCGACATCGTCGAGAGCGGTGACACCGCGGGGGTCGCGACCCTGCTGAACCTGTTCTCCGGTGGCGCACTGCTGCAACTTTCAGTCTTCGCGCTCGGCATCATGCCGTACATCACCGCGAGCATCATCCTGCAACTGCTCACCGTCGTGATCCCGCGCCTGGAGCAGCTGCGCAAGGAAGGCCAGTCCGGTCAGGCGAAGATCACCCAGTACACGCGCTACCTGACCCTCGGGCTCGGCGTGCTGCAGGCCGCCTCGATCGTCGCCCTGGCGCGGTCCGGCCAGCTCTTCGGTGGCGCCTGCGACCAGAGCCAGTTCCCGGTCATCCCGGACACCGGCAAGATCCCGCTGTGGCTCACCCTCGCGGCCCTCGTCGTCACGATGACCGCCGGCACGGGCATGGTCATGTGGTTCGGCGAGCTCATCACCGACCGCGGCGTCGGCAACGGCATGTCCGTCCTCATCTTCACCTCGATCGCGGCCCGCCTTCCCCACGAGGGCATCCAGATCTGGCAGGACGACAAGACGACCTTCTTCGTGATCGTCGGCCTGGCCGTCGTCGTCATCGCCTTCGTGGTCTTCCTCGAACAGGCCCAGCGTCGCATCCCGGTGCAATACGCCAAGCGCATGATCGGCCGCCGCATGTACGGCGGGACGTCGACCTACATCCCGCTGAAGGTCAACCAGGCGGGTGTCATCCCGGTCATCTTCGCCTCCTCGCTGCTGTACCTGCCGCAGCTGGCGACCTCGTTCGCCGGTCAGGACACCACGAACCGCACCATCCTGTGGATCCAGCGCAACATCGTGGCCCAGGACAAGGCGGCGCACATCATCCTGTACTTCACCCTGATCATCTTCTTCACGTACTTCTACGTATCGATCACGTTCAACCCGACCGAGGTCGCGGACAACATGCGCAAGTACGGCGGCTTCGTGCCGGGCATCCGCCCCGGCAAGCCGACCGCCGAGTATCTGGACTTCATCCTCAGCCGCATCACCCTCCCCGGCGCGCTCTACCTGGGCATCATCTCGATCCTGCCCAACCTGCTCATCGGGATCGTCGGTGGCGGACAGGCTCTGCAAAACTTCCCGTTCGGCGGCACCGCGGTGCTCATTATTGTTGGTGTGGGCCTCGAGACGGTAAAGCAGATCGAGAGCCAGCTCATGCAGCGCAACTACGAAGGGTTCCTCCGGTAGTGAGGCTGGTGCTGGTAGGTCCCCCCGGGGCGGGCAAGGGGACCCAGGCCGAGTTCATCGCCGCGCACCTCGCCGTGCCCAAAATCTCCACCGGCGACATCTTCCGCGCCAACGTGGGGCAGGGCACCCCGCTCGGCGTGGAGGCGAAGCGCTACATGGACGCCGGTCAGCTCGTCCCAGACGAGGTCACCATCAACATGGTGTCCGACCGGCTGGCCGAGGGCGACGCCGCCGACGGCTTCCTGCTCGACGGCTTCCCGCGCACGGTCCCGCAGGCCAACGCCCTGGACAAGCTCCTCGCCGACCTGGGCACCGGCCTCGACCTCGTGCTCGAGCTCGTGGTGGAGAACGAAGAGGTCATCCGGCGGCTCTCCGGCCGCCGGACCTGCCGCGGCTGCGGCAAGATCTGGCACGTCGAGTTCGACGCCCCCGTCCACGAGGGCGTCTGCGACCGTTGCGGCGGCGAGCTCTTCCAGCGCGACGACGACAAGGCCGAGACGATCGCCGAGCGCCTGAAGGTGTATGCCCGCGACACGTCGCCCCTCGTCGACTACTTCGGCGCGCAGGGCAAGCTGGTGGGCATCGACGCCACGGGGCCGGTCGAGGACGTGACCGTCCGCGCGATCGACGCCTTGCGCTCCTACGGCGGCTGAGCCCGTGGCGCACCAGGTCGAGATCGAGCTCAAGACGCCTGACGAGATCGGCCGCATGCGCCGCGCCGGGCTCGTCGTCGCCGACGCGCTCGCCCGCATGCGGGCCGCCGTCGCGCCCGGTGTCTCCACCGCCGACCTCGACGCGATCGCCGAGGAGACCATCCGGGCCGCCGGCGCGATCCCGTCCTTCAAGGGCTACCACGGCTACCCTGCCTCGATCTGCTCGTCCGTCAACGACCAGGTCGTGCACGCCATCCCCAGCGCCCGTCAGGTGCTGCGCTCCGGCGACCTGATCTCCATCGACTGCGGCGCCGAGCTCGACGGCTGGCACGGCGACGCCGCGATCACCGTCGGCGTGGGCGAGATCAGCAACGACCTGCGCCGGCTCGTCACCGTGGCCGAGGACGCCATGTGGGCCGGCATCGCCGCCGCGGCCCGCGGGGTCCGCTCCGGCAAGGGCCGCCTCACCGACATCTCCTTCGCGATCCAGTCCTCGGTGCGCAAGGCCGGCCGCTATGGCATCGTCGACGGCTACGGCGGCCACGGCATCGGCAGCGCCATGCACCAGGACCCCTTCGTGGAGAACTCCGGCCGCCCCGGCAAGGGCCCCGCCCTGCGCCCCGGTATGGCCCTCGCGATCGAGCCCATGATCACGAAGGGCAAGCCGAAGGTCGCCGAGCTCGACGACGGCTGGACCGTGGTCACCGTCGACGGCTCCGTCGCCGCCCACGTCGAGCACACGATGGCCATCTGCGACGACGGCGTCTGGGTGCTCACCGCTCCCGACGGCGGCCGCGCCCGCCTCGGTGACCTCGTCACGGCCCGCCAGCAGGTCAGCGCGTAGCCCACGGGCCCGCCCCGGCGGCTTCTGCGATGGTGGGGTGGAAGAGCGGCATCGCCGGATGGGATGCTTCTCGTGCGGGAACGCGACTGGGGGAGGATGGCAATGGCGCTGGCGGATCGGCGGGAGCACCTGCGCGCGGCCGACGTCGACCGGCAGTTCGTGGCGGAGCGGCTCAAGGCGGCGCTCGACGAGGGGCGGCTGTCACTCGGCGAGTACGACGACCGGCTCAAGGAGACCTACGCCGCCCGGACGTATGGTGACCTCGACGTCATCCTCAGCGATCTGCCCGGATTCCACCCGGTCGACGACGCCGCCGTGGCGCCGGCCAGTGGCTACGCCGCCGCGCCGGCCCGCCCCGAGCCGGCGAGCGGCGCGAAGGGCCAGTTCAGGCGGCAGCCCAACTGGCTGCTGGGCATCTGGAGCGGCTGGCTGATCGCCGTCACCGTCAACGTGGTGATCTGGGCGCTCGTCAGCATCTCCAGCGGCGACGCCGTCTACTTCTGGCCGATGTGGGTCGCCGGGCCGTTCGGCGCCGTGCTCCTCGCCACTTCGGTGAGCACCTATCTGGCCGGTGGCCCGGACGCCGCGAGGGAGCAGCGGCGCGAGCGCCGGCGGCAGCGCCACGAGGATTGACCCCCCGATTTGGTGCAACGCGTTCCCCGCGCGTAGACTCGTTCATTGGCGCAAAGCGTCCACTCAGGCATGCCCCCACGCGCTTCTAGTGGCAGGCCTGAGCCGCGGCTGGCGCGATCCCTCCATAGGGATCGTGAAAAGGATGCACGCGTCACACCCAACCCGATCGTCAGGTAGCGGAGGACATGCCGAAGAAAGACGGGGCCATCGAGATCGAGGGCCGAGTGATCGAGCCACTCCCGAACGCCATGTTCCGGGTGGAGCTCGCCAATGGCCACAAGGTCTTGGCGCATATCAGCGGGAAGATGCGGCAGCACTACATCCGCATCCTGCCCGAGGACCGAGTGGTCGTCGAGCTGTCGCCGTATGACCTGACTCGCGGGCGCATCGTCTACCGCTACAAGTAAATCGGTGTCGGTTCCCAGGAAACGGTCGGGACTGTCGCTCCCATGTAGGGGTGCGCAGCGAGAGTTAGGCACACCGTGAAGGTCAAGCCGAGCGTCAAGCGGATCTGCAACAACTGCCGGATCATCCGGCGGCACGGCCGGGTCATGGTCATCTGCAGCACTGACCCGCGCCACAAGCAGCGCCAGGGCTGAGCCCAGGCGGCAGATCCACCCAGCACCACCATGTTTCAGCCCGTTCCAGCCCCGGGCCACCGCGCATGACGCGCGGAGCGCGTGGGCTGCACCCCCGGTCGGAGGCCGGGGCCCGTCTGTGGGCAGACGGGAGTGGAGCGGGCTCAGACCTCCGCACACGCAAGGAGCACGCCCACCTATGGCACGTCTCGTTGGTGTCGATCTCCCGCGCGAGAAGCGCACCGAGATCGCACTTACCTACATCTATGGCATCGGGCGCACCCGATCCATCGAGCTGCTCGCCGCCACCGGTATCGACGGCAACAAGCGGGCTCGTGACCTGACCGATGAAGAGATCGTGCAGCTGCGCGACTACATCGAGGCCAACTTCAAGGTTGAGGGCGACCTGCGCCGCGAGGTCGCCGCGGACATCCGCCGCAAGGTCGAGATCGGCTGCTACCAGGGCATCCGGCACCGCAAGGGCCTGCCCGTGCGCGGTCAGCGCACCCGGACCAACGCCCGCACCCGCAAGGGTCCGAAGCGCACGGTCGCCGGCAAGAAGAAGCCGGGCAAGAAGTAGTAGTCGGTCGGTAGAAGAAACAATCTAGGAGCGCATAGAGAATGCCGCCGAAGGCTCGCGCCGGCGCGACCGCTGTCAAGAAGGTCCGGCGCAAGGAACGCAAGAACGTCGCCCACGGGCAGGCGCACATCAAGAGCACCTTCAACAACACCATCGTGTCGATCACCGACCCGACCGGTGCTGTGATCTCCTGGGCCTCGGCCGGCCAGGTGGGCTTCAAGGGCTCGCGCAAGTCGACCCCGTTCGCCGCGCAGCTGGCCGCCGAGGCCGCCGCCCGTCGCGCGATGGAGCACGGCATGCGCAAGGTCGACGTGTTCGTCAAGGGTCCCGGCTCCGGCCGGGAGACCGCGATCCGCTCGCTGCAGGCCGTCGGCCTGGAGGTCGGGCAGATCTCTGACGTCACGCCGCAGCCGCACAACGGTTGCCGTCCGCCGAAGCGCCGCCGGGTCTAAGGGAAGAGATAGAAATGGCTCGTTACACAGGTGCCGACTGCCGTCGCTGCCGGCGCGAGAAGATGAAGCTGTTCCTCAAGGGCAGCAAGTGCGACGGGCCGAAGTGCCCGTTCGAGTCGCGTCCCTTCCCGCCCGGCCAGCACGGCCGCGGGCGGCCGAAGGAGACCGAGTACCTCCTGCAGCTGCGCGAGAAGCAGAAGGCCCGCCGCATCTACGGCGTCCTCGAGCGTCAGTTCGCCGGCTACTTCGACGAGGCTGTGGCCAAGCCCGGCAAGACCGGTGAGGAGCTGCTCAAGATCCTCGAGTCGCGCCTCGACAACGTGGTCTACCGTGCCGGCCTCGCCACCTCGCGTGACGCGGCCCGCCAGCTGGTGAGCCACGGCCACATCCAGGTCAACGGCAAGAAGGTCGACATCCCGTCGTACCGGCTGCGCGAGCACGACATCGTGCAGGTGCGGCAGAAGTCGCGGGAGCTGACCCCGTTCCAGATCGCTCAGGGCCTCGCGGGCAGCAAGACCGTCCCCGCCTGGCTGGAGTTCATCCCCAGCGAGCTCAAGGTCCTGGTGCACAGCCTGCCGGCCCGGCAGGTCATCGACACCCAGGTCCAGGAGCAGCTGATCGTCGAGCTCTACAGCAAGTAGTTCTTGGCTTGTGGGGCGGGGCGTCACGCTCCGCCCCCGGAGCGCACCGGACAGCGTGCGCTTTCTCGGAGCGCGTCAAATAGCGGGCGCGCAACGAACTGGAGGAACCGAAAGTGCTCATCTCCCAGCGTCCGAGCCTCGCCGAAGAGTCCATCAGCGAGACCCGGTCCAAGTTCACCATCGAGCCGCTCGAGCCGGGCTTCGGCTACACCCTCGGCAACTCGCTGCGTCGCACCCTGCTCAGCTCGATCCCGGGCGCGGCAGTGACCAGCATCAAGATCGACGGTGTCCTGCACGAGTTCACCACCATCCCCGGTGTCAAGGAGGACGTGGTCGAGCTCGTCATGAACGTCAAGGAGCTGTGCGTCAGCTCCGAGCACGACGAGCCGGTCTCGATGTACCTGCGCAAGCAGGGCCCCGGTGACGTCACGGCGGGCGACATCCAGCCCCCGGCCGGCGTCTCCGTGCACAACCCCGACCTGAAGCTGGCCACGCTCAACGGCAAGGGCCGCCTCGACATGGAGCTGACCGTCGAGCGCGGGCGCGGCTACGTGACCGCCAACCAGAACAAGCAGCAGGGCCAGGAGATCGGCCGGATCCCGATCGACTCGATCTACTCCCCGGTGCTCAAGGTCACCTACCGCGTCGAGGCCACCCGTGTCGAGCAGCGCACGGACTTCGACCGGCTCATCATCGACGTCGAGACCAAGGCGTCGCTGACCCCCCGCACCGCGCTGGCCTCCGCCGGCTCGACCCTCGTCGAACTCTTCGGCCTGGCCCGCGAGCTCGACGAGACCGCAGAAGGCATCGACATCGGCCCGTCGCCGCAGGACGCGCAGCTCGCTGCCGACCTGGCACTGCCGATCGAGGAGCTCGACCTCACCGTCCGCTCGTACAACTGCCTCAAGCGCGAGGGCATCAACTCCGTCGGGGAGCTGATCAGCCGCACGGAAGCAGACCTCCTCGATATAAGGAATTTCGGTCAGAAGTCGATCGACGAGGTCAAGATGAAGCTCGCCGGGATGGGTCTGGGTCTCAAGGACTCCGCCCCGACGTTCGACCCGGCACACGTCGTGGACTCGTTCGCCGATGTTTCCTACGACGACACCGACGACTACCGCGAGACCGAGCAGCTCTAACCGGCTGCTGTTCGATTTGAGGAGCCCCAATGCCCACGCCCACCAAGGGTCCCCGCCTCGGCGGCAGCCCCGCGCATGAGCGGTTGATGCTGGCGAACCTCGCCACCTCACTGTTCAAGCACGGACGCATCACGACCACCGAGACGAAGGCCAAGCGGCTGCGCCCGCTCGCCGAGCAGCTCATCACCAAGGCCAAGCGCGGCGATCTGCACGCGCGCCGTCAAGCGCTCGCCGTGGTGCGCGACAAGGACGTGGTGTTCCAGCTGTTCGACCAGATCGCGCCGCGGTTCCACAACCGTCCGGGTGGCTACACCCGGATCGTGAAGACCGGCCCGCGCAAGGGTGACGCCGCTCCCATGGCGATCATCGAGCTGGTCGAGGAGCTCGAGGTCGCCGCCGCGTCGGCGCCGCGCAAGGCCGCCGCCCGGAAGGCCGCCAAGGCCGACCAGCTCGCGGTCCTGGCGGGCGAGGACACGGACGAGGCTCCCGCCGCGGCTGCTGCCTCCACCTCTGAGTCGGCTTCGGCCGCCGACGAGGCCGCGGAGTCGGCGGACGAGCCGGCCGCGGACGAGGACGGCGAGAAGAAGGCCTGATCACAGGCCTGCATTCGACGGCCCGGCACCCTGCGTCATCGGGTGCCGGGCCGATTTTCTTTGGAGGGTGAAGCGTTGGGCAGCATCCGGGTCCGCCTCGACGTGGCGTACGACGGGACCGACTTCTCCGGCTGGGCCGTGCAGCCGACCCGCCGCACCGTCGCCGGTGAGCTGACCGCCGTCCTGACCCGCCTGTTCGGCACCGCAGAGGGCCTGACCGTCGCCGGCCGCACCGACGCCGGCGTCCACGCCACCGGCCAGGTCTGCCACGTCGACGTCCCCGCCGAGCGCTGGGAGACCCTCGCCACCGCGCTGCTGCGCAAGCTCGCCGGCCTGCTGCCGCCGGACGTGCGGGTGCTCGCCGCCGCCGAGGTCCCGCCCGAGTTCGACGCCCGGTTCTCCGCCCTTTCCCGCCGGTACGAGTACCGCGTCACCGACGCCGTCTGGGGTGCCTCGCCGCTGCGCCGGCACGACACGGTCGCCTGGCCCCGCCCGCTGGACCTGGACGCCCTCAACGCCGCCGCCGAGGGTCTCGTGGGGGAGCACGACTACGCGGCCTTCTGCCGCCGCAAGGAGCACGCCACGACGATCCGGGCGGTCAACCGCCTCGACTGGCGCCGCGACCCCGACGGCATCCTCGTGGCGACCGTCCAGGCGGACGCGTTCTGCCAGCAGATGGTCCGCAGCCTCGTCGGCGCCCAGCTGTTCGCCGGCGACGGCCGCCGCCCCGCCTCGTGGCCGGCCGGCCTGCTCACCCGCCGCGTCCGCGCCGACGAGGTGACGGTCGCCCCGGCCCACGGGCTGGCGCTGGTGGAGGTGCGCTACCCGGACGACCCCGCCGAGCTGCTCGCCCGCTCGGAACTGACCCGCCGCCGCCGCGACGCGGAGGACCAGCCCGCAGCCTGACCGGCCGGCGCCGTCAGCTGGGTGGCGCGGCCGGCAGGGACGCCGCCGGGGTGGCGTCGGGCTGGACGATGGCGCGGTTGCCGATGATGCCGTTCTCCAGGTACGTCTCGACGATGTCGTACGTGATCTGGTTCGGGTACGGGTCGTCGGGCGTGAACTCCTTGCCGTCGACCCTGGCGATGACGACGAAGGCCATGAAGTGCCCGCGGTAGTTCCAGCCGAGCTGGGTGGGGGCGCGCACGATGGCGTCGGTGCCGGTGCCCGCGCCGACGCTCATGCCGGCGAAGCGGCCCTTCTGGCCGTCGACGATGGGCTTGACGCCGTCGAAGGCGGTGGCGGCGGCCTTCTCGCTGTCGAGGTTGAAGATGCCGGCGGTGATCAGGTACTCCTCGTTCGGTGACTTCATCGTCGCCCGGACGACCTCGGAGCAGCCGGCGCCGGCGAGCAGCGTGGCGAGATCATCGGTCGCGGCGGTCTTGCAGTCGGGGGAGGCCTGGGTCTTGAGGATCACGTACGGTGGCTCGTTCGCCACCGCGACGATGTTGTTCTGAGGGAAGACCTCGGCCTCGGTGAGCGGGGCGGGGTCGACCTGGCGGCTGCTGATGTCGCGCTTCTTCGGCCCGGAGGTGGCGCTGGAGCGGGCCGAGTCGGGCCCGTTCTTCTCGTCCTTGAAGATGAACCACGAGCCCAGGCCGCACGCGGCGAGCACGACGAACACGCCGATGGCGCTCAGTGCGGCGATCCAGCGGTGCGGCCGGTGCTGGACGCCCACCGGGTCGGCGACGGTGGTGCGGGACTTGCCCGGGCGCCCGTTGTCGGGGCGGCCGGCTGGGCGGTTGCCCGGTGGCTCCCGCAGCGCCCGCTGGGTGCCGCCGCTGGTGTACTCCCCGGTGCCGCGTCCCCTGCCGCGCCGCCCGGCGCCGGCCGGCTCGTCGAACGGCAGCCCGTCGTCGAGGGGCCGCCGCTGGTGGGGCGCCTCGTCCGCGCCGGGGCGTCGCCGGGTGGCGGTGCCGTTCGCCTCGAACGCGGCGCTGTGCGGCTCGTAGCCGGCGCCGCCCCGGTCGGAGCCGACCGGCTCGAACCCGTCCCGCCGGCGCCGTGCGGTGCCCGTGTCGTCGCGCCGGGCGGGGATGTCGTCGAAGCCGCGCCCGCGGCGCCCGGTGCCGGTGTCGTCGCGCCGCAGCCCGCCGGTGTCGTCCCGGCGGAAGCCGGTCGTGTCGTCGCGCCGCGGGCCGGCGACGTCGTCGTGGCGCAGCCCGGCGGTGTCGTCGCGGCGCAGGCCGCCGGTCTCGTCCCGGCGGAGGGCGGTGGTCTCGTCGGGGGCGCCGGTGTAGAAGCCGCCGCGCCGGCCGCCGGGACTGCCGCTGCCGTAGCCGGGGCCGGGGCCCGAGACCGAGCCGCCGAAGGCGGGGCCTGAGCCGGGGCCACCGTACGCGGGGCCGGAGACCGGGCCCGGTTCGGCGCCGGGGGCATAACCGGAGCCGGTGGCGGGCCCGCCACCGGTGCCGGGGCCGGAGCGCTGCCGGCCGATGCCAGTGTCGGGGCCGACGGGTTCGAAGCCGCCGCGGCCGCGGCGGGACGTGCCGGTGTCGTCGCGGCGGAACGCGGCCGGGTCCTCGGTGGCCCGGGACCGCCGGCCGCCGGTGACGTCCTCGGGGGCGTCGGGGCGGGCCCGGCGCCCGGCGGGCGGGGCCGGCTCGTCGAACCGCCGGCGGGCGCCCGTCGACGTCGGGTCCGGCTCGTCCGCGGCGCGGCGGGCCCGGCGGCTGGTCGCGCCACCGCTGGTCGGGCTGCTCTCGGGGCGCATCGACGGGAAGATCGGCACGAGCGGCGGGGGCTCGGTCGTGGTGCTCGGCGGGGTGTAGTCCGCGAGGGGCTTGATGATCGGCTCGAGGGCGGGGCCGTGGTCGTACGACTCCGAAGGGCGACGCTCAGGGGTGCGCCTGCCGCCGGAAGGCTCGTCGGCGCGGGCCCGGCGCCGGCCGCCAGGCGGCGTGGGCTCGACAGGGAGCGGCGGCTCGATCGCGGCACGTGCGGGCGGCGGTGCGGCCGGGCGGGTGAAGACCCCGCTGGGCGAGTCGCCGCGGCCGGCCCGGGGGCCGGTGGGCTCGTCGCGCACCGGCCGGAACGCGCCACCGGCGGTGTCGTCCCGCAACGGCCGGAACACCCCGCTCGGCGAGTCGTCGCGCGGCACCCGGAAGGAGCCGCTGGGGGAATCGTCGCGCGGAGGACGGAACGAGCCGCTGGGGGAATCGTCGCGAGGGGGGCGGAACGAACCGCTCGGCGGGTCGTCCCCGCGGGCCCGGCGCCGCCCGCCACCGGCAGGCCCCTCCGGCACCCTGGGACCGGCCGGCGGCGCCGCCCGGAACGAGCCGCTGGGGGAGTCGTCGCGCGGAGGACGGAACGACCCGCTCGGGGAATCGTCAGGACGCGAACGACCCGGCCGCCCGCCATGGGGACCGCCGTCGAATCCAGGCTCGTCGAACGCGGGCGGCGGGGCCGAGAACGGGTCCGGTCCGCTGCCGCGGAGCCCGGCCAACCAGTTGTCGGCCTCGTCCGCCTCGTCCCGGCGGAACGAGTCGGATCGCCGCTTCCGGCGCTGCTCGTTCCCAGAAGTCATGTCGCACAGGGTAGCCGACCCTCCTGGGTGGTGGCGTATCGGCGATGTTTCGCGCAATCCGAACGAGTGGGGCGAGAGCAGGGCCGTTCACCTGCTTGGGGACAATGCATTGCGATACCGGTCGAAGGAGGGGCATCGTGTCCGGCGAGCACTACTTCACCGCCGATCCCGCGGCGGCCGCCACCCGTCACGAAGTGGTGTTCACCGTGCACGACCGGGAGTTCCGCCTGGTCGCTTCGGCCGGGGTGTTCTCCGCGAACCGGCTGGACCCGGGCACGTCGGTGCTGCTGCAGCGCGCGCCGCTGCCGGACGAGGGCACCACCGGGCACCTGCTGGACCTCGGCTGCGGATACGGGCCGATCGCGACGGTCCTCGCCGCGAGCGCCCCGCGGGCGACGATCTACGCCGTCGACGTCAACCAGCGGGCGCTGGAGCTGGCCGGCGAGAACTCCGGGCCGAACGTGATCACCGTGCTGCCGGACGAGGTGCCGGAGACTGTCGGGTTCACGCAGATCTGGTCCAACCCGCCGATCCGCATCGGCAAGCCGGAGCTGCACGCGCTGCTGCTGCGGTGGCTGCCGCGGCTGACCCCGGACGGCACGGCGTGGCTGGTCGTGGCCAAGAACCTGGGCTCGGACTCGCTGCAGCGGTGGCTCGTCGAGCAGGGGTTCGAGGCCGAGCGGTACGCCAACCACAAGGGCTTCCGGATCCTCCGCGTGCGAAAAGCGGGCGACGGGACGGCCGGCGCCGCGCAGAATGCCTGACTCGTGGGATACGTGGACGTGGCAGGGGTCGGGCACACCCTCGCAGATGGTCGTGAGCTGTTCGCCGAGGTGTCGTTCCGGGTCGGTGAGGGCGCCAAGGTCGCGCTGGTCGGGCCGAACGGCGCAGGGAAGACGACGCTGCTGAAGATGGTCGCCGGCGACCTGCCGGTGCGCGCCGGCGCGATCGCGCGGGCCGGCGGGCTGGGCGTGATGCGCCAGTTCATCGGCATGATCGGCGACGACCGCACCCTGTACGACCTGGCGCTGGAGCTGGCCCCCGGGCAGCTGCGGGCGGCCGGCGAGCGGCTGCACGCCGCGGAGCTCGCCATGCATGCCGAGGGCACCGAGAAGGCGCAGCTGCGGTACGCGAACGCCCTGGCCGCGTGGGGTGAGGCCGGCGGGTACGACGCCGAGGTCCTCTTCGACACGGTGAGCGTCGCGGCGCTCGGCAAGCCGTGGGACGAGACCCGCGACCGGCCGGTGCGGACCCTGTCCGGCGGGCAGCAGAAGCGGTTCGCGCTGGAGCTGCTGCTGCGCGGCGACGACGAGGTGCTGCTGCTCGACGAGCCCGACAACTTCCTGGACGTACCGGGGAAACGCTGGCTGGAGGACCGGCTGCGCGAGTCGCCGAAGTCGGTGCTGTACGTGTCGCACGACCGCGAGCTGCTCGCGAGGTCCGCGGACCGGGTCGTGGCGGTGGAGGGCGGCTCGGCGTGGGTGCACCCGGGCGGGTTCGCGTCCTGGCACGAGGCCCGGGTCGCCCGGCACGAGCGCCTCGACGAGCAGCGCCGCCGCTGGGACGAGGAGCACCAGAAGCTCAAGGACCTGGTGCTCATGTACAAGACGAAGTCCGCCTACAACGACGGGCTGGCGTCGCGGTACCAGGCGGCGCAGACCCGGCTGAAGAAGTTCGAGGAGGCCGGCCCGCCGCCGACCCCGCCGAAGGACCAGGACATCCGGATGCGGCTGTCCGGCGGGCGGACCGGCAAGCGCGCCGTCGTGGCCGAGCAGCTGGAGCTGGACGGGCTGACGTACCCGTTCGACCTGGAGATCTGGTACGGCGACCGGGTCGCGGTCCTCGGCGGCAACGGCACCGGCAAGTCGCACTTCCTGCGGCTGCTCGCCCGGGGCGGCACCGACTCGGACCCGACGCAGACGCCGATCGGGGCACAGATCGCGCCGGTCGCGCACGGCGGGACGGTCCGGCTCGGCGCGCGCGTGCGGCCCGGGCACTTCTCGCAGACCCACGACCGGCCAGAGCTGCTCGACAAGACGCTCGTGGAGATCCTGTGGCGCGGCGACGACTGGCGCAGCGGGCTGCCGAGGCCGCAGGCCATGCCGGCGCTGTCCCGGTACGAGCTGGCGGCGCAGGCCGACCAGCGCTTCGGCACCCTGTCCGGCGGCCAGCAGGCCAGGTTCCTGGTGCTGCTGCTGGAGCTGTCCGGGGCGACGCTGCTGCTGCTCGACGAGCCGACGGACAACCTGGACCTGGCCAGCGCCGAGGCGCTCGAGGAGGGGCTGCGCACGTTCGACGGCACCGTGATCGCGGTGACGCACGACCGCTGGTTCAGCCGCTCGTTCGACCGGTTCGTGCTGTTCCGCGCCGACGGCGAGGTGGTGGAGGTACCGGAGCCGGTGTGGGAGGGGCGCGGCTGACGGACGCCCTGTCCGTGGCGCTGCGTCACCACGTGCTCACATGGCCGGGTGGATCCCAGTGTTGTGCTCACCGTCGGCGCGTCCGACTCGTCCGGTGGTTCCGGAATCCAGGCTGACCTGCGCACGCTCGCCGCGATGCGGATGCACGGCGCGTCGGTCGTGACGGCGGTGGTGTCACGCAACACGCGCGGCGTCACCGACGTGTACCCGCAGCCGACGACCGTCGTGTCGGGGCAGCTCGGCAGCGTCCTGGACGACCTGCCGGTGGCCGCGGTGAAGACGGGCATGTTCCCGAACCCGGACACGGCGATCGCGGTCGCCGTCCGCGCCCGCTCCGGCGCCCTGCCGAACCTCGTGGTCGACCCGGTGCTGACGACCGGCGACCCGCGGTCGGCCGGCGCGTCCCGCAGAGGGCTGGCCGCGGCCCTGGAGCGGCTGCTGCCGCACGCGCTGGTCGCGACGCCCAACCGGGAGGAGGCGTCGCTGCTGGTCGGCTGGGAGGTCGTCACGCCCGACGACATGGCGAAGGCGGCGGCGCAGCTGGCGGCGGGCGGTCCGCGGTACGTGGTGATCACCGGTGGCGACTTCGTCGCCGCGGGCGACGCGATCGACGTGGTCTGGGCTGACGGCGCCGCCAGGCTGCTGCGCAGCCCGCGGGTCACCAGCCGCAACACCGACGGCAGCGGCGCCACGTTCGCCACCGCGGTCGCGGCCCGGCTCACGCTCGGTGACGACCCGGCCGAGGCGATCGCCTGGTCGAAGGGGTTCGTCGGCCGGGCGATCAGCGACGCCGCCGACTGGCGCATCGGCGCCGGCACCGGCCCCATCGACCAGTTCGGCTGGTCGGCCCTCACCCTGCGGTAACGACCGCGACAGCGGGCAGAATGCAGGTATGGACGAGAAGACGCTGCTGCACCAGATCTCCGCGCTTGTGGACGACGAGCACAAACTCCGCACGCAGCTGCAGACCGGCAAGATCACCGAGCAGGAGGAGCACGACCGCCTCGGCGACATCGAGGCACAGCTCGACCAGCTGTGGGACCTGCTGCGCCGCCGGCGGGCGGCGAAGCTGCAGGGCGTCTCACCCGACGAGGTCCAGGCCCACACCCTCGACGAGGTCGAGCACTACCTGCAGTAACTAGTCGACTCGCAGCCGGTAGCCGCGCTTCACCACCGTCTGCACGAACGCCGAGCCGCCGAGCGCGGCCCGCAGCCGGGCCACGGCCATCTCGACCGCGTGCTCGTCGGCGCCGCGGGGCAGCTCACGCAGCAGCGCCGCCCGGGACAGCACCCGTCCGGGTGACGCTGCGAGCGCCCGCAGTACTGCCATCGGGCCGGGGGCGAGAGGCTTGAGCGTGCCGTCGATGATCGCGGCGTGGCCGCGTAGCGTCACCGCGGCGCCCGCCACGTACAGCGTCGGGGCCCGCTTCGGCAGCTCGTCGACGAGGATGCGCACGAGCGCGCCCAGGCGGGCCCGCTGCGGTGCCGCCACGGGCACGCCGAGGCGCTTCAGGGGCGCGGCGGTCACCGGGCCCACGCACGCCGCCAGGACGTCGGTGCGCAGCGCCTCCAGCACGTCCGGCGCCTCCGAGCCGGCGACGCGCAGCAGCGAGCTGACCGCCGGCGCCGACGTGAACGTGACCGAGTCGACGAGCCGCGAGCAGATCAGGTCGACGAGCCGCCGCAGGGGCGCCGGGTCGACGGGCGGCGCCCACCGGTACACCGGGATCTCCACGACGACCGCGCCGGCGTCGCGCAACGCGGTGGTGAACTCCGGGTGCGGCTCGCCGTGCAGCTGCAGCGCGATCCTCCGGCCGGCGATGCCGCCCGGGAACCCGCCGCCGAGCAGGTAGTCGAGGACCTCGTCGCAGCTCTCGGTGTCCGGCGACCAGGCCTCCAGCATGCCGGCGGCGCGGACGGCGCCCTTCGCCTTCGGGCCGCGGGCGATCAGGTACGCGTCGCTGAGCCGGGACCGCAGCGCCTCGCCGAGACCCCAGCCCTCGGCGGCCTCGATCCAGCCGCGCAGGCCGATGCCGGTCGTCGCGATCACGATCTCCGGCGGGATGTCGACGCACGACACGGTCGCGGCCTTGAGCTCGGTGTCGTCGGCGACCGGCACGATCCGCAGCGCCGGGGCCAGCACGACCCGGGCGCCGCGGCGCTCCAGGAGCGCGCTGAGCTCGTCGCGGCGCCGGTCGGCGGTCACCGCCACAGTGAAGCCGGCGAGGGGCAGATCCTCCCCGGACGCCGGCCGTGCCTCCAACGTGCTGCTCGCACTCACGACGTCACCTCCGCTGCGCTCCGGCGCCGCCGCGAGCCGAAACTGTGCCCATGGTTCGCGGCTCCTCCGCTGCGCTCCGGCCCGCTCACGCGGCCGCCTCGGTTATTTCCGCGGGCGTCGCGATCTCCACCAGGCCGTCGCGCACGCGGACCGGGTACACCGGCACCCGCACCCCGGGCTGGTCCAGGCACTCGCCGCTGCGCAGGTCGAACGCCTGCTTGTGCATCGGCGACGCGACCGTCGGCACGTCGCCGCGGCTGCCGACGATGCCCCGCGACAGCACCGCCGCGCCGCTGATCGGGTCGAGGTTGCCGATGGCGTGCACCCCGCCGTCGTGGACCCGGAACAGTGCCACCTGCGCCCCGTCGACCAGGGCGGCGACGCCACGCTCCGGCTCCAGGCGGGGGTACGGGCAGACCACGGTCCACTTCATGAGCGCACTCCAAGGACGACGGGAACGGGCTGTCCACGTTCGGAAGCGAAGGAGATGGTCGGGTCCGGGGTGTCCGGCGCGTTGACGAACGACACGAAGCGGGCCAGCCGGTCGGGGTCGTTGATCGTCGCCTGCCATTCGTCGACGTAGGAGCCGACGTGGTGGGCCATCATGGCGTCGAGCTCCTCGGCGATGCCGAGGGAGTCCTCCACGATCACGGCCCGCAGATAGTCCAGGCCGCCCTCCAGGCCCTCGATCCACGCCGAGGTGCGCTGCAGCCGGTCCGCGGTGCGGATGTAGAACATCAGGAACCGGTCGACGAGCCGGATCAGCTCCTCGGTGCTCAGGTCCCCGGCGAGCAGGTCGGCGTGGCGGGGCCGGAAGCCGCCGTTGCCGCCGACGTACAGGTTCCACCCGTTGTCGGTGGCGATGATGCCGAAGTCCTTGCCCTTGGCCTCGGCGCACTCGCGGGCGCAACCGGACACCGCCGACTTGAGCTTGTGCGGCGCGCGCAGCCCCCGGTACCGCAGCTCCAGCTCGACGGCGAGCCCGACGGAGTCCTGCACACCGTAGCGGCACCAGGTGGACCCGACGCAGGACTTCACCGTGCGCAGTGCCTTGCCGTACGCGTGCCCGGACTCGAACCCGGCCTCGACGAGCCGGTGCCAGATCGCCGGCAGCTGCTCGACCCGGGCGCCGAGCAGGTCGATGCGCTGCCCACCGGTGATCTTGGTGTAGAGGTTGAAGTCGCGGGCGACCTCGCCGATGACGATCAGCTTCTCGGGCGTGATCTCGCCGCCGGGGATGCGCGGGACGACCGAGTAGGTGCCGTTGCGCTGGATGTTGGCCAGGAAGTGGTCGTTGGTGTCCTGCAGCGCGGCCTGCTCGCCGTCGAGCACGTAGTCGTTGTGCAGCGACGCGAGGATCGAGGCGACCGTCGGCTTGCAGACGTCGCAGCCGCGGCCCGTGCCGTGCTCGGCGACCAGCTGCGAGAACGTGCGGATGCCGCGGACCCGGATGATGTCGAACAGCTCCGCCCGCGACTGGCTGAAGTGCTCGCACAGCGCCTTGCCGGCCACCACGCCGCCCTCGGCGAGCAACTGCTTGAGCAGCGGTACGCAGGAGCCGCAGCTGGTGCCGGCGCGGGTGCACGCCTTGAGCGCGGCCACGTC
Source organism: Dactylosporangium sp. NPDC050688 (assembly GCF_040654515.1). Classification (NCBI taxonomy): domain Bacteria; kingdom Bacillati; phylum Actinomycetota; class Actinomycetes; order Micromonosporales; family Micromonosporaceae; genus Dactylosporangium; species Dactylosporangium sp. NPDC050688. The sequence continues at coordinate 215,917 of NZ_JBFAIC010000002.1, read as the reverse complement.
GGTGCAGCCCTGCTCGTGGATGGCCGCGGTGATCTGGCCCTTGGTGACGGCGTTGCACGAGCAGATCTGGGCGTCCTCGGACAGCGCGGCCCGGGGCGCGTCGCCGGCCAGCAGCGCCAGGGGGCTCGCCGGCAGGGGGCCGCCGACGCTGGCCCGCAGCGCGGGGTAGGCACTGGCGTCGCCGACGAGGATGCCGCCGAGCAGGGTCTGCGCGTCGTCGGACAGGACCAGCTTCGCGTACGTGCCGCTGGCCGGGTCGAGGTAGACCACGTCGAGCAGGTCGGTGCGCAGCGCGTCGCCGAAGCTCGCGACGTCGACGCCGAGCAGCTTCAGCTTCGTGGACGTGTCCGCGCCCGGGAACGACGCGTCGCCGCCGAGCAGCCGGTCCGCGACGACCTCCGCCATCGCGTACCCGGGCGCGACCAGCCCGTAGCAGCGGCCGTCGATCTCCGCGCACTCGCCGATCGCGTACACCGCCGGGTCCTCGGTGCGGCAGCCCGCGTCGACGACCACCCCACCGCGCGCCCCCGTGGTCAGCCCCATCGTGCGGGCCAGCTCGTCGCGCGGCCGGATGCCGGCGGCCACCACGACGATGTCGGCCGGGATGTGCGCGCCGTCGGACAGGGTCAGCGCGAGGGTCGCGTTGACGGACTGGCTCGGGCGGATCGCGGTCGTCGCGGCGCCCAGGTGCACCCGGACGCCGAGGTCCTCGACGTACTTGCGCAGGACCGCGCCGCCGGCCTCGTCGACCTGCACCGGCATCAGCCGCGGCGCGAACTCGATCACGTGCGTGCGCAGGCCGAGCAGGCGCAGCGCGTTGGCCGCCTCCAGGCCGAGCAGGCCGCCGCCGATGACCGCGCCGACCTCCCGGCCCGCGGCGTGCGCCCGGATCGCCTCCAGGTCGTCCAGGGTGCGGTAGACGAACACGCCGGGTTGGTCGACGCCGCTGATCGGCGGCACGAACGCGGACGAGCCGGTGGCCAGCACGAGGGCGTCGTACTCGTACATGCCGTGGGCGGTGGTGACCTTCCGCGCCGCCCGGTCGATCGCCAGGGCCGGCTCGCCGAGGTGCAGGTCGACCCCGTCGGGCACGTCGTAGGTCAGGTCCTGCGCGGTCGCGCCGTCGAAGAACGCCGACAGCCGAACCCGGTCGTACGCCGGACGGCTCTCCTCCGCCAGGACGGTGATCTCCCACCGGTCGTCGGTGTCGCGGGCGCGCAACGCCTCCACGAACCGGTGCCCGACCATGCCGTGGCCGACGACGACGACCTTCATCGGACATCACCGAGATCGACGGCGGCCGTTGCGACCGGTCGTGCCTGTGGGTGACGCGGATGTGGCCGCACGGTTTCGGCGTTGTTACCGGCGGCGGCCGGCATGACGCCGGGACGCGAGCTGGGGATGGCGACCGCTTCGGACATGGCCAAAAGGCTGCCGCTGAGCGGTTTCGCTCCAAAGTCCCGAATGTTTCGCGCCTGCTAAGAGCGCCTCACACGACCCTTGAGCAGGAAGTTACCGTCACGGGCCGGCACGGCGTCGACGGTGATCGATCGATCTGGCCCGGTCGCGGGCGGGCCAGATCCTCCCACGATAGGGTTCGACGATCTGCTCGCGGGGGTAGATGGAGACAGACCCCGATATGAGGAGGAACCAGATGCGCTCGACCGCCAAGGTCACCATCGTGGCCATAACGGCGCTGGGCATCGGACTCGCCGGCTGCAGCAACGGCACCGGCACCCCGGGCGCCGCCGGCAGCGGCACGACCTCGGCCGGCGCCTCGGCGGCGACCTCGGGCGGCGCCTCGTCCGGTGCGCCCGGCGGCACGACCGGGACCGGCTCCGCCGCGCCCTGCCTGGTCGGCACCTGGAAGGCGACCGGCCTGTCCGGCAAGCTCAGCGGCCCCGTCACGGGCACCTTCACCGGCGGCGGCGGCACCACGCTGACCGTCGACGCGGCCGGCAAGACCCAGGTCGACTTCGGCCCGATGCAGCCGGTGACCTTCGCGTTCACCGTCTCCGGCGGCGACGTCAAGGGCAGCTTCAGCTACGGCGGCAAGGTCAACGGCACCATCAAGACCGCCACCGCGGCGACCGGCACCTGGGAGCCGACCGGCACCGTCGACTTCAGCACCCTCACCGTCACGGTCGACCTGACCAGCCCCGCCGCGGTCCGGGTCGCCGACAAGTCCTCGATCGCCGACTTCGCCGGCACCGGCACCGCCGACACCGGCGGCGCGGTCGACGCCCAGCCCGTGCTGAAGAAGAGCAGCTACGACTGCTCCGGCGGCACCACCCTGAAGCTCGGCCCGCCGCAGGGCGGCCCCGACACCGGCACCTGGACCTTCACCAAGGCATAGCCGGCCCGCCCGTCCCCGTCACCTCGGCGGTTCGCACAGCGGTTCTCACAATCACGGAACCGACGGTTCTCACAATCACGGAACCGACGGTTCTCACAATCACGGAACCGCCGAGGTGGGGGAAACGTTTCGGCGAGGACAAGTGACGGTGCGCGCGATCGAAACCTGCCGCACCTAGCTTTCAGCACCATGACTCTCGCCGTGGAAACCACCGAGCCGGGCGCGCACCCCCCGCGCCCTCGCCGCGGCCGCTGGATCACCGACTGGCGGCCGGAAGATCGCACCTTCTGGGAGGACCGCGGCGCGAAGATCGCCCGCCGGAACCTCATCGTCTCCATCCTGTCGGAGCACATCGGCTTCTCCATCTGGAGCCTCTGGTCGGTCTTCGTGCTGTTCCTCGGCCCGAAGTACGGCTTCGACCCGGCGCAGAAGTTCCTGCTCACCACCGCGCCCACGCTCGTCGGCGCGGTGCTGCGGCTGCCCTACACCTTCGCCGTGGCCACCTTCGGCGGCCGCAACTGGACCATCTTCAGCGCCCTCATGCTGCTGGTGCCGAGCATCCTCGCCGGCATCGTGCTCGAGCCCGGCGTCTCCTTCACCACCCTGCTGATCGTGGCCTCGGTCGCCGGCGTCGGCGGCGGCAACTTCGCCTCGTCGATGGCCAACATCAACGCCTTCTACCCGCAGCGGCTCAAGGGCTGGGCCCTCGGGATCAACGCCGGCGGCGGCAACATCGGCGTCCCCGCCGTGCAGCTCGTCGGCCTGCTCGTGCTGGCCACGGCCGGCGCCGCGCACCCGCGCCTGATCATTCTGATCTACCTGCCGCTCATCGTCGTCGCGGCGGCCCTCGCGGCCATCTATATGGACAATCTCACGCACGCCTCCAACGACCGGCGCGCGATGCGCGACGTCATCAAGGACCGGCACGCCTGGATCATGTCGCTGCTGTACATCGGCACGTTCGGCTCGTTCATCGGCTTCGGCTTCGCGTTCGGCCAGGTGCTGCTGGTGCAGTTCAAGTCCGACTTCGACACCCCGGTCAAGGCGGCCTACCTCACGTTCCTCGGCCCGCTGCTCGGCTCGCTCATCCGCCCGGTCGGCGGCGCCCTCGCCGACAGGTTCGGCGGCGCCAGGATCACCTTCTGGAACTTCGTCGGCATGGCCCTCGGCGCCGCCCTGGTGCTCGCCGCGTCCCGGCAGCACTCCCTGCCGCTGTTCCTGACCGGCTTCATCGCCCTGTTCATCTTCAGCGGGATCGGCAACGGCTCGACCTACAAGATGATCCCGGCGATCTTCCGGGCGAAGTACCCGGCCGACGAGAACCAGGCCCGCAGGCTCGCCACGGCGCTCATCGGCGTCGCCGGGGCGGTCGGCGCGGCCGGCGGCGTGCTGGTCAACCTCGCCTTCCGGCAGTCGTTCCTGGCGTACAAGACCGGCGACGGCGCCTATATCGCCTTCCTCGCCTTCTACGCCGTCTGCTTCGCCGTCACCTGGTTCGTCTACCTGCGCAACTCACCCCGCCGGCTGGAAGGGGTCTGAGGGGCCGTTTTGACCGCACAACAGCGGCCCGGTATCGTGGACCGCTGTTGTGCGATGACAAGGCGTCCCCACTGTTCGGGTACGCTAGGTGGTCGTGCGCCCCTTAGCGCCGCCATGAGAGCGCACCCCAGAACCGACGACGTGGAAGACAAGGTAGACCTGTGGGTACGTACAGCCCGAAGCCGGGTGAAATCGAGCGCGTGTGGCACGTCATCGACGCGTCGGACGTCGTGCTCGGCCGTCTGGCCACGCACGCCGCCACGTTGCTGCGCGGTAAGCACAAGCCGACGTTCGCCCCGCACGTGGACACCGGCGACTTCGTCATCGTGATCAACGCCGGCAAGGTGGCGCTGACCGGCAACAAGCGGCAGACCAAGGTCGCCTACCGCCACTCGGGCTACCCGGGCGGCCTCAAGGCGGTCGGCTACGAGGAGCTGCTGACCAAGAACCCGGAGCGGGCGATCGAGCTGGCCGTCAAGGGCATGCTCCCGCACAACCGCCTCGGTGCCCGGCAGATCCGGAAGCTGAAGGTCTACGCGGGCGCCGAGCACCCGCACGCCGCCCAGCTGCCCCAGCCGTTCGAGATCAAGCAGATCGCGCAGTGAGCGCGGACGAAGGACTGAGCGTGACCGACGAGATCATCGACGTGAAGGCCGAGCCGGCCGACGTCGCCACCGTTGTCGAGACCCCCGCGCCCGTCACCGCGACGGCGTCGGCCCCGACTCGTTCCCGCCGCGCCGGCCAGCCGATCCAGACCGTTGGCCGCCGCAAGGAGGCCATCGTCCGGGTCCGCCTGGTGCCCGGCACCGGCAAGTTCCTGCTCAACGGCCGCGAGCTGGAGAACTACTTCCCCAGCAAGGTGCACCAGCAGTCCGTCAAGGAGCCGCTGGTCATCGTCGAGAAGCTCGAGCAGTTCGACGTCTTCGCCAACCTGCGTGGCGGCGGCACCACCGGCCAGGCCGGCGGCCTGCGCCTCGCGATCGCCCGGGCCCTCGTCGAGAACGACCCCGACGACCGTCCCGCGCTGAAGAAGGCCGGCTTCCTCACCCGTGACGCCCGCGCCACCGAGCGCAAGAAGTACGGTCTGAAGAAGGCCCGCAAGGCCCCGCAGTACTCGAAGCGCTAACCCAGCTTCTCGGCCGGGTGCACCCTGGAGGTGTACCCGGCCGAATTGCGTTCGCGGCCGTACAGCTCAACGGAGGTATCGCAGTGGGGCGACTCTTCGGCACCGACGGCGTCCGTGGACGCGCCAATGCCGACCTGACTCCCGAGCTGGCAATGGCCGTGGCCATCGCCGCCGCACAGGCACTGTTCGAGCGCGACCACTCCCACGCGCCCCTCGCCGTGGTCGGCCGCGACCCGCGGGCCAGCGGCGAGATGCTGGAGGCGGCCGTCGTCGCCGGGCTCACCAGCGCCGGCGCCAACGTCGTGCGGGTCGGCGTCCTGCCCACCCCGGCCGTGGCATACCTCACCGGCGTGCTGTCCGCCGACATCGGCGTGATGCTGTCCGCCTCGCACAACCCGATGCCCGACAACGGGATCAAACTCTTCGCCGCCGGCGGTCACAAGATCCCCGACGACGTCGAGGACGAGATCGAGCGGCTCATCACCGAGGGCACCAAGATCCGTCCCACCGGCGCCGGGGTCGGCCGGGTCACCGACCTCGCCGACGGCGAGGACCGCTACGTGCGGCACCTGCTCACGTCGCTGCCCGCCCCGCTTGTCGAGCTGACGGTCGTCGTCGACTGCGCCAACGGCGCCGCGTCGTCCGCCGCCCCCGAGGCGTACCGCCGCGCCGGCGCCCACGTCATCGCGATCAACGCCGACCCCGACGGCCTCAACATCAACGAGGACTGCGGCTCCAACCACCTCGAGCAGCTGCGCGCCGCCGTCGTGGAGCACGGCGCCGACCTCGGCATCGCCCACGACGGCGACGCCGACCGCTGCCTCGCCGTCACCGCCGACGGCGCCGAGGTCGACGGCGACCAGATCATGGCCGTCCTCGCCCTCGCGATGCGCGACGCCGGGCAGCTCACCGGCGACACCCTCGTCGCCACCGTGATGAGCAACCTCGGGCTGAAGATCGCCATGGCCGACGCCGGCATCCGCCTGCTCGAGACGCGCGTCGGCGACCGGTACGTCCTGGAGGAGATCCGCGCGAAGGGCCTCGCCCTCGGCGGCGAGCAGAGCGGCCACATCGTGATGCCCGCGTTCGCGACCACCGGCGACGGCGTCCTCACCGCCCTGCACCTCATGGGCCGCATGACCGGCACCGGCCGCAGCCTCGCCGACCTCGCCTCCGTCGTGCACCGGCTGCCGCAGGTGCTGATCAACGTGCCCGTCGGCGACCGCGCCGCCGCGGCCAAGGCCGCCCAGGTCCTCGACGCCGCCAAGCAGGTCGAGGCCGAGCTCGGCGGCACCGGCCGGGTCCTGCTGCGCCCCTCCGGCACCGAGCAGCTCGTCCGGGTCATGGTCGAGGCGGCCACCCTGGAGATCGCCCGCGAGGCCGCCGAGCGCATCGCCGCCATCGTCCGCACGGTGTCGCCTACCCGGTAGTAACGTGCGGCCCATGACTGACGCCCGCACCGTTCTCGTCACCGGCGCCTCCCGCGGCATCGGCAAGGCGACCGCCGTCGCCTTCGCCGCGCAGGGTTGCAACGTCGTGCTCACCTCGCGCGACCAGGAGGCCCTCGACGCCGTCGCGGAGGAGATCCGCGCCGCCCACCCGTCGGCCGGGGTGCTCGCCCACGCCGCCCACGCCGCCGAGCCCGACCAGGCCGGCGCGGCCGTCGACGCCGCCATGTCCCGCTTCGGCGCGATCGACGTCCTGGTCAACAACGCCGGCACCAACCCCTACTTCGGCCCGCTCATGGACATCGACCCGGTCCGCGCCGAGAAGACCACCCGCCTCAACCAGTTCGGCCCCGTCCTGTGGAGCCAGCTGGCGTGGAAGGCGTCGATGTCGGCCCGCGGCGGCGCGATCGTCAACGTCGCCTCCGTCGGCGGCCTGCTCACCGAGCCCGGCATCGGCTACTACAACGCCACGAAGGCCGCGCTCATCCACCTCACCCGCCAACTCGCCGCGGAGCTCGCCCCCGGGGTCCGGGTCAACGGCGTCGCCCCGGGCATCGTGCGCACCAAGCTCGCCCGCGGCCTGTGGGAGAACAACGAGCAGTACCTCAGCGACCACCTGCCGCTCGGCCGCATCGGCGAACCCGACGACATCGCCGACGTGATCACGTTCCTCGGCGGGCCCGCGTCCCGGTGGATGACCGGCCAGACCCTCGTCATCGACGGCGGTGCGCAGATCCGGTCCTCCCTCGCCTGATCGCCCTCCGGCGGGTATGACAGGGTTACCCGTGTGACCCGGATCGCAGCAGGGAGCCGACTGTGAGAGCCGCATGGCGGGTGGCGCAGGTCCGCGCCGCCGAAGAGGCCCTGATGAAGACGCTGCCGGGCGGTGCGCTCATGCAGCGTGCCGCCGCCGGCCTCGCCAGGCGCTGCGCGCAGAGCCTGCCCAGGGTGTACGGCAGCCGCGTGCTGCTCCTCGTCGGCCCCGGCAACAACGGCGGGGACGCCCTCTACGCCGGTGCCATGCTCGCCGGCCGCGGCGCGCACGTCGAGGCGCTGCTGATGGACGCCGAGCGGGTCCACCGCGGGGCGGCCGCCGCGCTGCTCGCCGCCGGCGGCAGCGTGACCAGGACCGTCCCGGCCCGCGTCGACCTGGTCGTCGACGGCATCCTCGGCATCGGGGGCCGGGGCGGACTGCGCGAGCCGGCCGCGAGCCGGGTCGCCGAGGTCTCCAGCGCGCTGCGCGGCGCCCCGGTGATCGCGGTCGATGTGCCCTCCGGCGTCGACGCCGACACCGGCGCCGTCGCCGGCATGGCCGTGCGCGCCGACGTCACCGTCACGTTCGGCGCCCTGAAGCCCGGGCTGCTCGTCGGCGCCGGCGCCGTCCACAGCGGCCTCGTCGAGCTGGTCGACATCGGCCTGGAGCCGCACCTGGACGGCGACCCCGCCTGCTACGTGCCCGACGCCGGTGACGTCGCCGCCTGGTGGCCCCGGCCCGCCGCCAACGACAACAAGTACTCCCGCGGCGTCGTCGGCGTCGCCACCGGCTCGGCGCAGTACCCGGGCGCGGCCGTGCTGTCCGTCGCCGGCGCCCTCGCGGGCCCGGCCGGGCTCGTGCGCTACGCGGGCGCCGCCGCCGACGCCGTGCGCTTCCACCACCCGCCGGTCATCGCCTCGGACCGGGTCGCCGACGCCGGCCGGGTCCAGGCCTGGACCTGCGGCAGCGGCCTGGGCACCGACGAGCGCGCGTACGCCGAGCTGCGCACCGTCCTCGGCGCGCCCGTCCCCGCCTGCCTCGACGCCGGCGCCCTGACGCTGCTGGTCGATGCCCGGATGGCCGACTGGCTGCGCGACCGGGACGCCCCGACGGTCGTCACCCCCCACGACGGGGAGTTCCAGCGGCTCGCCGGCGGCGCACCCGGCGAGGACCGAGTCGCCGCGGCCGTGCACCTCGCCGAGCGGATGGACTCGGTCGTGCTGCTCAAGGGCGACCGGACGATCATCGCCACGCCCGACGGCCGGGTCTTCGTCAACCCGACCGGCACCGCGGCCCTCGCCACCGGCGGCACCGGCGACGTCCTCGCCGGGCTGCTCGGCTCGCTGCTCGCCGCGGGCCTGCCGGCGGAGCACGCCGCGGCCGCCGCCGCGTTCGTGCACGGCCTCGCCGGCCGGATCGCCGCGGAACGCGGCCCGGTCACCGCCGCCGACGTCGCCACCCACCTCCCCGAGGCCGTCGCGACCCTGCGCCGCTGACGGCCGGTGAGGTCATGATCGCACCCGGGACCGGGCCCAGGCCCGGCCCCGGGAGCACCGCTTACCCTTAGACGCATGTGGCAGGCTCAGGTCCGGATCGACCTCGACGCGATCCGGCACAACGTGGCGACCCTGCTCGGGCTGCTGCGACCCGGGACCGCCCTGATGAGCGTCGTCAAGGCCGACGCCTACGGCCACGGCCTGCTCCCCGCCGCCACCGCCGCCGTGCGGGCCGGCGCGACCTGGCTCGGCACCGCCACCCTGGAGGAGGCGCTCGCCCTGCGCGAGCACGGCGTCACCGTCCGTATCCTGTCATGGCTGCACAGCCCCGGCCGGCCGCTGCACGACGCGGTCGCCGCCGGCATCGACCTGTCCGCAGCGTCACCGGACGCCCTCGCCGAGATCGCGCGGGCCGCCCGGCAGGCGCGGCGACCCGCGGCGGTCCACCTGAAGATCGACACCGGCATGTCCCGCAACGGCGCCACCCGCGCCGACTGGCCGGCGCTGCTCACCGCCGCCGCGAAGGCCCAGGCCGACGGCGACGTCGAGATCGCCGCCGTGTGGAGCCACTTCGCCTGCGCCGACGAGCCCGGCCACCCGTCGATCCTGCGCCAGCAGCTCGCGTTCGACGATGCCCTCGACGAGGCCGCCCGGCTCGGCGTCGAGCCGCCGCTGCGGCACCTCGCCAACTCCGCCGCCACCCTCACCCTGCCGGAGAGCCACTTCGACCTGGTGCGGGCCGGCCTGGCCACCTATGGCCTGTCGCCGATCCCGGGCGCCGCGCCCGACCTGCACCCCGCGATGAGCGTCCACGCGAAGGTCGCGCTGGTGAAGGCCGTGCAGGCCGGTGAGGGCGTCTCCTACGGGCACACGTACAAGATCCTCAAGGACACCACGCTGGCCCTGGTGCCGGTCGGGTACGCCGACGGCGTGCCCCGCTCCGCGAGCAGCCGCGGGCTGGTCGAGATCGGTGGCAAGGCCCGCCGCGTGGTCGGCCGGGTCTGCATGGACCAGATCGTCGTGGACTGCGGCGACGACGACGTGCGCCCCGGCGACGAGGCGGTGCTCTTCGGCGCCGGCACCCGCGGCGAGCCGACCGCCGACGACTGGGCGGCCGCCGCCGGCACCATCAGCTACGAGATCGTCGCGCGCATGGGCAGCAACCGCACGCCCAGGGTCTACGTGGGGGAGGACGCATGACGGGCACCGACGTGGAGGTCAAGGGCAACCGCCGGCGCACGGTTGGCATCATCGGCGCGATCCTCGGGGTCGCCGCCGCCGGTGTCGCGGCCGGCGTCGCCACCGAGCGCTACATCGTCAACCGGTCGAAGCGCGCCGACGACGTCTACGCCGAGGAGGAGTTCGGCGTCTGGGACTTCGACGAGGAGCTCACCGTCACCACCGACGACGGCATCGACCTGCACGTCGAGATCGTCAACGGCCCGGCCGGCGAGCCGGACGAGCAGCGGCCCACGCTGGTGTTCGTGCACGGGTTCTGCCTCGACATGGGCACGTTCCACTTCCAGCGCAAGGCGCTGCAGGGCAAGCACCGCATGGTCTTCTACGACCAGCCCGGCCACGGCCGCTCCGGCCGGCTGCGCAAGGGTGAGTACACCCTCGACGCGCTCGGCGCCGGCCTGCGCGCGGTGCTGCAGGCGACCGCCCCGACCGGGCCCGTCGTCCTCGTCGGCCACTCGATGGGCGGCATGACGATCATGGCGCTCGCCGAGCAGGTCCCCGAGCTGTTCGAGTCCCGCGTCCAGGCGGTCGTGTTGATCTCGACCTCGGCCGGCAAGCTCGACCAGGTCAACTTCGGCCTGCCCGAGGTCGTCGCGAAGTTCCGCCGCCCGCTGCTGCCCGTCGTCGGCATCGCCGGCCCGCTCAGCTCCGGCGTCGTCGACCGGGCCCGCCAGGCCTCCACCGACCTCGCGTGGCTGCTCACCCGGCGCTACGGCTTCGGCACCGCCCGCCCCAGCCCCGCCCTGGTCTCCTACGTCGAGAAGATGAACACCACCACCTCGACCGACGTCATCGCCCGGTACCTGCGGACCCTCTACATGCACGCCCGGCTGCTCGTCCTCGGGCCGCTGCGCCGCGTGCCGGTGCTGCTGATCTGCGGCGACCGGGACGTGCTGACACCGCTCACCCACACCCGCGAGATCGCCGCCGTACTGCCCGAGGCGGAGCTCGTCGTCATCCCCGACGGCGGCCACGTCGTCATGCTCGAGCACGCCGACGAGGTCAACGAGGCGATCGAGGCGTTCCTCAAGCGGGTCATCGCCCCGTGAGCGGTCCGGAGCGTAGCGGAGGTGATGGCGTGAGCCGCACCCTGCCGACCGCCGCCGACACGCACGCCTTCGGCCGCCGGCTCGCCACGATCCTGCGCGCCGGCGACCTCGTCCTGCTCACCGGGCCCCTCGGCGCCGGCAAGACCGCCCTCGCCCAGGGCATCGGCGCCGGCCTGCGGGTGCAGGGCGCGGTGACCTCACCGACGTTCGTAATCGCCCGCGTCCACCGGCCCGCCACCGCCGGCGGCGTCACCATGGTCCACGTCGACGCCTACCGCCTCGGCGACGTCAAGGACCCCCTCGGCGAGATCGACGCGCTCGACCTCGACGCCACCCTCGAGGAGTCGGTGACCCTCGTCGAATGGGGCGAGGGCCTCGTCGAGCGGCTCGCCGACGACCACCTCGAGCTGCGGCTGACCCGCCACGACGACGACACCCGCACCGTCACCGTCGTGCCGCACGGCGCCGGCTGGTCGCAGCGGCTACGCGGGCTGCAGGACCTCCCAGACGTCGACTGACGTGCCCTCGTCGTCGGTGCAGCGGGCCAGCAGGTGCCGGCCGTCGTGGGCGAACGCGGTGCGGATCTGCCGCGCCGGGGACAGGTCGGCGCGGAACACCTCCGACTCGGTCTCGACATCCTGGACCCGGACCGTGCCGTCCTGGACGGCGGCGCGCAACCGGCCGTCCGGCGTCGACATCTCCGTCGCGAACGCGTCCGCCCGGCTGGAGCCCGTGTAACCGGCGAACCGCCGGGTCAGGTCCTCACCGACGATCCGTTCGAGGCGGGCACCGGTCGCGAGGTCCCACACGGTCGCCACGTCCCGCCGGTACCGCCCGACGGTCGCCGCGCCCTCACCGGTGGCGACGAGCCGCCACTCGCCCTCGTTGACCAGGACCGCGTCGGGGCGGTGCGCGTCGGAGAAGCTGCTGGTCATCCGCCCTGACAGCACGTCCCACACGCAGAAGTGGCCCTCGGCGTCCCAGGTGACCAGCGACAGCTGCTGGTTCGGGCCCAGCGCGACCTGCCCGTGCTGCGGCCGGCCGGCGCCGCGGCCCGGGCGCAGCTCCGTGACGAGGGCGCCGCTGTCGACCGACCGGACCTTCACGTACTCGCCCGTGCGGGAGCACTCCACGAGCGTGCGCCGGTCCGGCATCAGCAGCCAGTCGCCGCTGACCCGCAGATGGTGGCGTTTCGCCAGCTGGAACCGCTCCACCGCCGGCGACAGCCGCACGTGCGCGGCGGCGACCCCGGACACGACCATGCCGCCCGCCGGCACCCGCTGCTCCAGCAGGATCCCGTCGGCGCGGCCCGCGGTCAGGTCGTACACCCGGTCTTCGGCGGTGCGCACCTGGGCCAGCGGCGCACCCTGCGGATACGGCTCGCCCTCCTTCACCAGCCAACGCACCAGCCGGCCGCGCCCGCCCGGCACCGTCCACGCGAGCGGCTCCACCCGCCACGGCGCCGGGTCCGCCGGCAGCGCCCGGTCCTCGCGGCCGCCGGCCAGCCGGGCCGCGCCCCGCAGCACCGCCAGCTCCGGCTCCGGCGGCCGGGTCACCAGCCGGCCCAGCCCCTGCCGCAGCGCCGGCCCGACGCTCGGCAGGTGCGCGCTGCCGCCGACCAGCAGCACCGCCGCGACGTCTGCCGGCACGATCCCGGCCCGCGCGATCACCGCCCGGCAGCTGGCCACCAGCCACCGGTTCGCCGGCTCGGTCAGCTGATCCAGCAGGTCCCGGTCGATCGTGTACGGCGGGACGCCCGGCTCGACCTGGTCCGTCGCCTCCGGCGCCTGGCTGAGCTGATGCTTGAGCCGGCGCACGATGTCCAGCGCGTGGAACCCGGCCCGCACGCTGACGTCACCACCGGCCGTGAACGCCGGCTCCACCCACTGCGACAGCCGCGCGCGCAGGTCCGCGGCGAGCACCACGTCCAGGTCGCGGCCGCTGCCGGAGCTCTCCTGGCTCACCGGCACCGGCACCCCGTGCTGCAGCTGCGTCAGCGTCGCGCTCCACGTCGCGCCCAGGTCGCACACCAGCAGGTAGGTGCCGTCTGGGACCTCCAGCGCCGCCAGGGGGTCCGCGACCGCCGCCGCCGGGTCGTGGATCAGCTCGACGTCGGGGAACCCGACGACCGCCGCCGCCGACACCAGCGTCTCGCGCCGCGGGTCGTGCGTCCGGTACGCCGCCGGCACCGTCACCACCAGCCGCCCGATCCTGCCGTGCAGCCGCCCGGCCTCCGCCACGATCGCGTCCAGCGCGGCCGCCACCAGCTCCGCACCGGTGACGAGCTGGTCACCGAGCCACACCGGCGCGTTCGCGTCGACCGCCCGGCGCACCCCGTCGACGTAATGCCTGGGACGCTCGTCACGCAGCCGCTCCGCCGCGCCGCCGACCGACAGCCGCGGACGGCCCGGCGCGGGGTCGAGGCTCGCCCCAGCGGGCCAGCGGGTTCCTCCGCTCACGGGCTCACGGACAAGATGCAGCTGATCGTGCACGAGCACGGCGGCGGACATGGCCCAGGAACCCATGTCCACGACGAGCACAGGCTCAGTCATCGGCTCTCCTGACGCGAAAATCCGCGTAGATGTCGGCCGATGCTAGGCCCGGCTCGTTGCGAATCGGTAAACTGATCGAGGTTGTGACCGCGGACGTGCGTCACACGGCGGTCGGTAGAGTTGGCGCCGTGCTGGTGATGGTGGTGGACTCCTCGACGCCCGCGGTGACGGCCGCGCTCGTCCGCGTCGGCGACGACGCGGACGAGCCGCAGGTCACCGTCGTCGCTGAGCGGGTCACCGTTGACGCCCGCGCGCACGGCGAGCTGCTCGCCCCGCAGATTCAGGCGGTCCTCGCCGACGGCGGTGCGGCCCCCGGCGACCTGGCCGCCGTCGTCGCCGGCACCGGCCCCGGCCCGTTCACCGGCCTGCGCGCCGGCATGGTCACCGCCGCCGCCCTCGGCCATGCTCTTGACATCCCCGTCTACGGGGTCTGCTCCCTCGACGGCATCGGCCACGGCCGGCCCGGGCGGCTGCTCGTCGCCACCGACGCCCGCCGCAAGGAGATCTACTGGGCGGTGTATGACGACGGCGCCCGCGTCGAAGGACCCGCCGTCGACAAGCCCGCCGACGTCGCCGCACAGGTCCACGCGGCGGCCGCGGCCGGTGACGGCGCCGACCGGTATGCCGCGGTGCTCGGCCTGCCCGTGCTGCCGCCGCTGTACCCGTCCGCGCGCGCCCTCGCCGAGCTCGCCGCCGACCGCGTGCGCGCCAAGGCCCCCGGCGAGACCCTCACCCCCCGCTACCTGCGCCGCCCCGACGCGGTCGCCCCCGGCGCGCGCAAACCGGCGCTGCCGTGACCGTCGAGCTGGCCGAGCTGCGCTGGTTTCACATCGAGGCGCTGCTGCCGATCGAGGACGAGCTGTTCGGCGAGGAGCACTGGTCCGCCGGCATGTTCTGGAACGAGCTCGCCGGCGGCCACCACTACCTCGTCGCCCTCGACGGCGGCGACGTCCTCGGCTACGCCGGGCTCGCCCTCGCCCCGCCCGACGAGGCCTGGATCCAGAACATCGGCGTGCGCAAGGACGCCCAGCGGCGCGGCATCGGCCGGCGCCTCCTGGAGGCCCTCCTCGCCGAGGCGCGGCGGCACGGCACCCGCCAGGTGCTGCTCGAGGTCGCCGTCGACAACCTGCCCGCGCAGCGGCTCTACGCCGGCTACGGCTTCGAGGGCGTCGGCGTCCGCAAGGGGTACTACCAGCCGAGCAACACGGATGCACTGGTGATGATGCGTGAAGACTGAACCCCTCGTCCTGGGCATCGAGACGTCCTGCGACGAGACCGGCGTCGGCATCGTGCGCGGGCACACCCTGCTCGCCGACGAGGTCGCCTCCAGCGTCGAGGAGCACGCCCGCTTCGGCGGCGTCGTGCCCGAGGTCGCCAGCCGCGCCCACTACGAGGCGATGGTCCCGACCGTCCAGCGGGCCCTCGACACCGCCGGGATCACCCTCGCCGACGTCGACGCGATCGCCGTCACCGCCGGCCCCGGCCTCGCCGGCGCGCTGCTGGTCGGGGTCGCCGCGGCCAAGGCGTACGCCCTCGCCGCCGGCAAACCGATCTACGGCGTCAACCATCTCGCCGCCCACGTCGCCGTCGACACCCTCGAACACGGCCCGCTGCCCGAGCCCGCGATCGCGCTGCTCGTCTCCGGCGGCCACTCCTCCCTGCTCAAGGTCGACGACCTGGCCGGCCGGGTCGAGCCGCTCGGCGCCACCATCGACGACGCCGCCGGCGAGGCGTTCGACAAGGTCGCCCGGCTGCTCGGCCTGCCGTTCCCGGGCGGGCCGCCGATCGACCGGGCCGCCCGGGACGGCCAGATCGTCATCCCGTTCCCGCGCGGGCTCACCGCCGCCCGGGACCTCGCCGAGCACCGCTTCGACTTCTCCTTCTCCGGGCTGAAGACCGCCGTGGCCCGGTGGGTCGAGGCCCGGCAGCGCGCCGGCGAGCCCGTCCCCGTCAACGACGTCGCGGCCAGCTTCCAGGAAGCGGTCTGCGACGTCCTGACGAACAAGGCCGTCGACGCGTGCCTCGACCGCGGCGTGCGGACCCTCGTCATCGGCGGCGGCGTCGCCGCCAACTCCCGCATCCGGGCCCTCGCCCAGGAGCGCTGCGACCGGCACGGCATCACGCTGCGCGTGCCGCGGCCCAAGCTGTGCACCGACAACGGCGCCATGGTCGCCGCGCTCGGCGCCCACCTCGTCGCCGCCGGCGCCGCACCCGGCCGGCTGGGCCTGCCCACCGACTCGGCCATGCCGATCACCCTCGTCACGGCGGGACAGTGATATGAGCGGGACAGTGATGGGGGCGGGACCGTCATGGGAGTAGAGTCCAGCGCCGTGATCGTGCGCATGTGGGAGGTCCGGGCCCACCCGGAGGCGTTCGACGAGCTGCTGTCCTGGGTGTGCGAGGCGATGCTGCCCAAGGTGGAGGTCCACCCGATGCACATCTCCAGCGAGGTGTTCTCCTCCACCGACCACCGTCTCGTCGTCATCGCCAAGTGGCGGGGCAGCACCCCCGAGGAGTTCGCCGACCCGCCGTCGCACCTCGTCTCCCGCCGCCCGCAGGCCTGGGACTTCACCCAGGTCGACCGGTGACCACCAGCCGGAAAATGTAAGGCGCCGATCTGGCCCGCCGGGTTACCGTCGGCGGGCCATGAAACGGTTGCCGCTGCCCGAGCCCGGTGAACCCGACAGCAGATCCGCCGCCCGCTACCTGCTGTGGATCCTGCGTAACCAGCTCCCGACGATCCTGGCCGGCATCGCGCTGGGCATCGTGTGGATGGTCAGCCAGGCCCTCGTCCCGGCCGCCGTCGGCGCCGGCGTCGACGCCCTCACCACCCACGACCGCACCGCCCTGCTCGGCGCCGGCGGCGTCCTGCTCGGCCTCGGCACCGTGACCGCCGTCAGCGGCATCATGCGGCACCGCTTCGCGGTCACCAACTTCCTCAGCGCCGGCTTCCGCACCATGCAGGTCACCGCCCGGCACGCGGCCCGCCTCGGCGCCACCCTGCCGAAGAAGGTCGCCACCGGCGAGGTCGTCAGCATCGGCACCACCGACTTCGACCACATCGCCTACGCGATGGACGTCAGCGCCCGCGCCAGCGGCGCCGTCGTCGCGATCGTCGTCGTCGCCGTCCTGCTGCTCGACGTCTCCGTGCCCCTCGGCCTCGTCGTCGTCATCGGCGTGCCGCTGCTCGTCGCCGTCGTCGGCCTGCTCCTCAAACCCCTCCACCAGCGCCGCCGCGCCCAGCGCGAGCTCGCCGGCGCCCTCACCGGCCGCGCCGCCGACATCGTCTCCGGCCTGCGGATCCTGCGCGGCGTCGGCGGCGAGGACGTCGTGTCCGCCCGGTACCGGGCCGAGTCCCAGCAGGTCCGCGCCGCGGGCGTGCGCGTCGCCAAGGTCGAGAGCCTCCTCGAAGGCGCGCAGATCCTGCTCCCCGGCCTCTTCGTCGCCCTCGTCACCTGGCTCGGCGCCCGCTTCGCCGTCGCCGGCAAGATCACCCCCGGCGAGCTCGTCGCCTTCTACGCCTACGCCGCGTTCCTCGTCGGCCCGCTGCGGACCCTCACCGAATTCGCCGAGAAGCTCACCCGCGGCCTCGTCGCCGCCGGCCGCGTCGTGACCCTCCTGCGCGTCGAGCCCGAGTTCCACGACCCCGCCGCCCCCAGCCCCGTCACCGGCGGCGACCTCGACGACCCCGGCTCCGGCTTCGTCGCCGCCGAGGGCCGCCTCACCGCCATCGCCGCCGCCCGGCCCGAGGACGCCGCCGCCATCGCCGACCGCATCGGCCTGCTCGACCCGGCGTCGCAGGCGCGGCTGCTGGGCGTACCGCTGCGGCAGCACGCGACCGAGGAGATCCGGGCGCACATCGTCGTCGCCGACAACGACGACCGCCTCTTCCGCGGGCGCCTGCAGGACGAGCTCGGCGCCCGGCCCGCCGCCGTCCTCGCCGCGCTCGACGCCGCCGCCGCACGGGACATCGTCGACGCGCTGCCCGGCGGGCTCGACACCGAGATCGCCGAACGCGGCCGCGACTTCTCCGGCGGCCAGCAGCAGCGGCTCCGCCTCGCCCGCGCCCTCGCCCTCGACCCGCCCGTCCTCGTCCTGGTCGAGCCGACCAGCGCCGTGGACACCCACACCGAGGCCCTCATCGCCCGCAACCTGCCCGCCGCGCGCGCCGGCCGTACCACCGTCGTGTGCACCACCAGCCCGCTGCTGCTCGACCGGGCCGACACCGTCGCGTTCGTCGACACCGCCGGCCGGGTCGCCGCCACCGGCACCCACCGCGAGCTGCTCGCCACCTGCCCCGCCTACGCCGCGACCGTCACCAGGGAGGAGGACGGCTGATGCTGCTGCCCATCGCCACCGGCGCCGAGGTCCGCGCCTACCTGCGCCGCGTGGTGAAGGTCCACCCGCGGATGCTCGCCCTCGTGGTGACCCTGCACGTCAGCGCCGCCGTCGCCGGCCTGGTCACCCCGCGCCTGCTGGGTGACCTCGTCGAGCAGACCTCCGCCGGCACCACCACCTGGACCGTCGACCGCATCGCCCTCACCATCACCGGGTTCGTCGTGGTCGTGTCGGTGCTGGTCCGCTACGCCCGCCTCGCCTCCGCCCGCCTCGGCGAGCAGGTCCTCGCCACGCTCCGCGAGGAGTTCGTCGACCGGGTCCTCGCCGTGCCACCGTCCATCGTGGAGCGCGCCGGCACCGGCGACCTGCTCACCCGGGCCTCCCGCGACGTCGAGGGCACCTCCGACACGGTGCGCTTCGCGCTGCCCGAGGTCGTCGTCGGCGTCCTGCAGGTGGTCCTCACCATCGGCGCCGTCGCTCTCGTCTCGCCGCTGCTGTTGCTGCCCGCCCTCGTCGCCGTGCCCGTGCTGTGGTTCAGCTCCCGCTGGTACTTCCGCCGCGCCCCGGCCGGCTACCTCGCCGCCAGTGCCGCCTTCGCCCAGCTCACCGACGGCCTCGCCGAGACCGTCGAGGGCGCCCGCACCGTTGACGTGCTGCGCCTGCGCCGGCGGCGCGTCGCGCGGACGCAGGAGCACCTGCACGGCCTGTACGGCGCCAACATGTACACGCTGAAGCTGCGCACCGTCTGGTTCCCGCTCACCGAGTTCGGCTACGTCCTGCCCGGCGCCGTCACCCTCGTCGCGGGCGGCTGGTTCGTCGCCTCCGGGTGGGCCACCGTCGGCCAGGTCACCGCCGCCGTCCTGTACTTCCTCGCCCTCATCGACCCGCTCGACCGGGTGCTGTCCTGGTTCGACCACCTGCAGGTCGGGATCGCGTCCTTCGCCCGCATCGTCGGCATCCGGTCGGTGGCCGTCCCCGCCCCCGCCGCCGCGGCGGACCCGGCCGGCGAGCGGATCGTGGCACGTGGGGTGCGGTACGCGTACGTCGGCGGCCGCGACGTCCTGCACGGCATCGACCTGGAGATCCGGCCCGGCGAACGCCTGGCGGTCGTCGGCCCTTCCGGCGCAGGCAAGTCCACCCTCGGCCGGCTGCTCGCCGGCATCCACGCCCCGGGCGCCGGCACCGTCACCGTCGGCGGCGTGCCCCTCGCCGATCTGCCGCTGTCGCAGCTGCGCCGGCACGTCGCCCTCGTCACCCAGGAGCACCACGTCTTCCTCGGCACCGTCCGCGACAACCTGGCCCTCGCCCGCCCCGACGCCGGCACCGAGGAGCTGCGCCGCGCCCTCGCCACCGTCGACGCCCTCGACTGGGTCGACGCCCTGCCCGACGGCCTGGACACCACCCTCGGCGAGCCGCCGCTGTCCCCGGCACAGGCGCAGCAGCTCGCGCTGGCCCGGCTTGTCCTGGCCGATCCGCACACCCTCGTCCTGGACGAGGCGACCTCCCTCATCGACCCGCGCGCCGCCCGCCACCTGGAGCGCTCCCTTGCCGGGGCGCTGCACGGCCGCACCGTCATCGCCATCGCCCACCGGCTCTTCTCGGCCCACGACGCCGACCGGGTCGCGGTCGTCGAGGGCGGCCGGATCACCGAGCTCGGCAGCCACGACGAGCTGGTCGCCGCCGGCGGCGCCTATGCCGCCCTGTGGCGCTCGTGGCACGGCACCGACCGCGGCCCCACCGCCGACGGCCCGCCGACCGTCGCCGCCCCCACCGCCGACGGCCCACTGAGCGTCGCCGCCCCCACCGCAGACGCCCATTGAGCTTCGCCGGCCCATCCGGCGGCGGGCGTCAGTGGAACGCGGCGTAGACCAGGCCGAGCAGGATCGCCGCGATCAGGGCGACCGCGAACACCAGCAGCACGTGCCGGTCGTTGCCCCCGGTGCCCGCGGCATCAGCGGCGGGGGAGGCGGGGGAGGCGGGCAGCTCGGGGAGGTCGTGGGTTGCGGCGCGCAGGTCGTCGAGGGTCTTCGCGGCGAGCACCGTGTCGCAGCGGTCGGCGAACTCGTCCAGGGTGAGCCGGCCGACCTGGGTGTGGTGCTGCAGCGCCTCGATGACGCGTCGGCGGTCGTCGTCGGAGGCGCGCATGGGGGTCAGCGGGCCGCGATGTCGGCGAGGACGGCGCCCGTGACCTGGACGAGGTCGTCGGGGGCGAGCTCGATCTGCAGGCCGCGCCGGCCGCCCGAGACGTACATCGTGGACAGTGCCGAGGCGGAGGCGTCGATGACGATCGGCAGGCGGGACCGCTGGCCGACCGGGGATATGCCGCCTGTCACGTAGCCGGTGGCGCGTTCGGCGGCGGCAGGCTCGGCCATCGTGGCGCGTTTGCCCCCGACGGCGGCGGCCAGGGCCTTGAGGTCCAGGGACGCGGAGACGGGCACGACACCGACCGTGAGCTGGCCGTCGATGCTGGTGACGAGGGTCTTGAACAGGCGGGAGGGGTCGACGCCGAGGGCTGCGGCGGCCGCCTCGCCGTAGGAGCCCGCCCGGGGGTCGACCTCGTAGGTGTGCGGAGTGAACGCAATCTTCTGCCGCGCCAACAGTGCGGTCGCGGGGGTGCCCTTGCTCGCCACTGGCCCACAATAGCGAGATGCAGATCGGTGCCGTCCAGATGTACCTGGGCTATGGGCACATCTTCCTGGGCGCCACCAGCGGCCGTGACATGTCCGTCTTCGACGGTGACGGGCCGGTCACCGCGACCGACCGACACGTACGGGTCGCGGCGCGCCCGCAGGTCGGGCTGGTCAGGGTGCGGCTGTGGCAGGGGGCCGGGCCGCGGGTCGGCCGGCTGGTGTTCGACGGGGTGCTGGACCTGCCCGACGCCCGGTTCTGTGTGGAGGAGGCGACGGGGCTGTCGCGGTTCGTGACGAAGGTCAGCTCGGTGGAGCCGCGGGTGCTCGTCGCCGTCGACGACCCTGGGCACGCGTCGCGGATCGACGTGGTGCTGGAGCCGGAGTTCGTGCCGCGCAGCGCGCAGGTGTGGACGTCGGGCGACCCGCCGTTCCCGAAGCTGACGGTCGCGCCGACGGCGCCGCGGCACCGGGCCGACGTGTTCGCCGACGCCCTGGCCGGCCACGACTTCCCGCGCCGGCGGCTGGCCGCGGCGCTGACGGTGATGGGGGAGGAGCGGCGGGTCCGCGGCTCGGAGCAGATCGTCGCGTTCTTCATCAACGACGTCGTGGAGTGGCTGCGCTGGCTGCACGAACGGGTGACGTGGGACATGTGCCGCGAATCGGGCCGGATGCTGGCGGATCAGCTGGGCCGCCGGCCACCGGAGGAGCTGGCCGACGACGTGCTCATCGACCTGCAGCGCCGTCTGGGCCAGCAGTTGTACTGAGGCCCGTGTCGGCAACTGTACTGAGCCCCGTGTTGGCGACCCTGTCCAGCAGCAGCACGGCGGGTGCGCCGGCGACCCGGGTCAGCGCGATCACCGCCGCCCGGGTGCCGGACAGGCGCAGCGACCTGCGCAGCTCCTCCACGTCCAGCGCCGAGCCGCGTTTCAGGATCGTGAGCGAGCCGACGTCCAGCGACCGCAGGGCGCCCCGCAACCGCTTGACCGCCACCGGCAGCTGGTCGAGCACCTCGTAGCAGCGTCCGTACGGGCTGGGCACGGCCGCCGCCGTGTGCACGTACGCGATCGTCGGGTCGGCGAGGGTGCCGTCGACCGTGGCCGCGAACTCGGCGACCAGATGCGACCGGACCACCGCCCCATCGGGGTCATAGACGAAATTTCCGACAGGTCCGACGGGGGCGGACGCCAGGCCGGTG
This sequence comes from Dactylosporangium sp. NPDC050688, assembly GCF_040654515.1. Lineage (NCBI taxonomy): Bacteria > Bacillati > Actinomycetota > Actinomycetes > Micromonosporales > Micromonosporaceae > Dactylosporangium > Dactylosporangium sp. NPDC050688. Next base: position 194,195 of record NZ_JBFAIC010000002.1, on the reverse strand, counting down.
CCCGTCAGCGAAACGACCCCGGATCCCTGGAACAGCGTCGCCCGGCGCGGCGCGGTCGCCAGCGGGCCGCACCACGCCGCCGCCTCCACCACGTCACCGTCGACCGAGACCCACTCACCCTCGGCGCCGGCCGGCAGCAGCGCGTGGTCGATCCCGGGCGCGAGTTTCAGCACCGTCATCGGTACCCGCGCCGCCAGCCCGACCACGAAGTCCCACGGCGGCGAGTAGGCGCGCGGGTCGAACACCCGCCGGCCGCCGGACGTGCGCCGCGCCGGGTCGCAGAACACGGCGTCGACCCCGTCCAGCGCGACCTCGGTCGCGTCGCGGGTCTCCACGCATACCCCAGCGGCCAGACCCAGCGCGAGCACGTTCGCCGCCGCCGCCTGCGCCGCCTCGGCCGACGCGTCGACCGCGTGCACCCGCAGGCCGGCCCGGGCGAACGCGATGGTGTCCGCGCCGATGCCGCAGCCCAGGTCGGCCACGTGGGTGGCGCCCGCGGCGGCGAGCCGGGCCGCCCGCCGGGCCGCGACCGGACCTCGGGTGGCCTGCTCCAGCCCGGCGCGGGTGAACTGCATCACGGCCGCATCGGGGCCGAACTTGGCCGCCGCCTTGCGCCGCAGCGCCACCTGCGTCAGGGCCGCCGCGGCGAGGTCCGGCGGGAAGCCGGCCGCCCGCAGCGCCGACGCGGCCGCGAGCGGATCCCCGTCGGGCAGGGCCGCCGCGGCCTGGAGCGCCTGTTCGAGCATGCGTTATGAGATCCCTAGGATGCCGTTTGCCTTGCCGAGACTTTTCTTGACCTTGAACGTATAGCTGTCGCCGGCGTTCGACGAGCCCCGCACCAGCCAGTGGTCGCCCTTGTCCTCCTTGGGCTGGCTCTCCGTCCAGTTCGGCGGCGCCTTCTTGCCGCCGTAGGAGCTCGCGATCGAGTGGCTGGAGTAGGTCGCCATGCGTTGCGTGTTGCCGTTGTACCAGGCGTTGATGAAGTTGTTCACGTAGCTGGACGGGTCCGACGGGTACTCGGTCTTCTCGATCACGACGTCGGTGACGGCCTGCGGCTTGCCCAGGTTGTGCTCGTCGAGTGTGACCTGGAGCTGGTCGCCGTGGTCGTTGCGCAGGATGCAGTCGGAGCCGTCCTTCTTCACGTACTTCCAGTTGGCGTCGGCGCCCTTCTCGATGTACTGGAAGTTGGACACCGCACCGCTCGCGGCGAGCTGCTTGATGCGGCCGGAGTCGTTCTTGGTCCAGGCGGAGACGACGGCCTGGCAGTAGCCCTTGGCGTCGCCGGGGTAGGTGGGTGCCGCGGGGCTCTTGTCCGCCGCCGGCGGCTCGGAGGTGCTGGCGGAGGGGTTGGCCGGCTGGCCGCTGCCGCCGGGGCCCTCGCCGAACGCGGCGGAGTCGGTGGGTCCGGTGCCGGCGGCGGCCCCGGGCGTGCCGCCGCCGTCCTTCTTGCCGCAGGCGGCCACGGACCCCACGGTCAGGATGGCGACGATCAACGCGCCGAACAGCCTCTTCATACCGCCGAGGGTAGATCTCGGCGAGGTGTCCGGCCGCTGTGCGTCGCCTAGCCGACGGCGGGGTGATTTCGTGGCGTGTTTGGCACTCTCCTTGACGGAGTGCTAGCCAGCGACATAACCTCCGATTAGCACTCTCGTGTCGAGGGTGCCAGCCAACCGGCTGGAGCCGGCACCCGCGACGACGGCTTCACCGGGCACTCGATAGCGTAAGAATTGATACCCCAGGAGGGTATGCCCGTGACTACCGCGACGAAGGTTGCGATCAAGCCGCTCGAGGACCGCATCCTGGTCCAGGCCAACGAGGCTGAGACGACCACCGCCTCGGGCATCGTCATCCCGGACACGGCCAAGGAGAAGCCCCAGGAGGGCACCGTCCAGGCTGTGGGCCCCGGTCGTGTCGACGACAAGGGCAACCGGGTCCCGATCGACGTCAAGGTCGGCGACACCGTCATCTACTCGAAGTACGGCGGCACCGAGGTCAAGTACGGCGGCCAGGAGTACCTCGTGCTCTCCGCCCGTGACGTCCTCGCGGTCATCGAGAAGTGACCCAGACCAAGTAGAGCAGTGGCCACCGCCCCGGACCCGTGCGCGCAGCGCTGGCAGCCGGGGCGGTGTCGCTTTGAAGGGACATCACACGCATGGCGAAGATCCTGAGCTTCTCCGACGAGGCGCGCCACCTGCTGGAGCACGGCGTCAACCACCTGGCCGACACGGTCAAGGTCACCCTCGGCCCGCGCGGCCGCAACGTCGTGCTGGACAAGAAGTTCGGTGCACCGACCATCACCAACGACGGCGTGACGATCGCGAAAGAGATCGAGCTCGCCAACCCCTATGAGAACCTCGGCGCCCAGCTGGTCAAAGAGGTCGCCACCAAGACCAACGACGTCGCCGGCGACGGCACCACCACCGCCACGGTGCTGGCCCAGGCGCTGGTCAAGGAGGGGCTGCGCAACGTGACCGCCGGCACCAACCCGGCGGGCATCAAGCGCGGCATCGACCAGGCGGCCGCGGCGGTCGTCAAGGCGCTCAAGGACAAGGCGACCCCGGTCGCCAGCCACACCGAGATCGCCCAGGTCGCCACCATCTCCGCGCAGGACGCCACCATCGGCGACCTGATCGCCTCCGCGATGGAGCGGGTCGGCCGCGACGGCGTCATCACGGTCGAGGAGGGCTCCACCCTCACGACCGAGCTCGAGGTCACCGAGGGCATGCAGTTCGACAAGGGCTACATCTCCCCGCACTTCGTCACCGACGCGGAGTCGCAGGAGGCGGTGCTCGAGGACGCCTACGTCCTGGTCACCACCCAGAAGATCGCCTCCATCGAGGAGCTGCTGCCGCTGCTGGAGCAGATCGTCAAGGACAACAAGCCGCTGCTGATCATCGCCGAGGACGTCGAGGGCCAGGCCCTGTCGACCCTGGTGGTCAACGCCATCCGCAAGACCTTCAAGGTCGTCGCGGTCAAGGCGCCCGGCTTCGGTGACCGCCGCAAGGCGATGCTCCAGGACATCTCGATCCTCACCGGCGCCGAGCTGGTCGCCCCCGAGCTCGGCTACAAGCTCGAGTCGGTCGGCACCGAGGTCCTCGGCAAAGCCCGGCGCATCGTCGTGGGCAAGGAGCTCACCACGATCGTCGACGGCGCCGGCGACCAGAGCGAGGTCACCGCGCGGGTCGAGCAGCTGCGCAAGGAGATCGAGGCCTCCGACTCCGACTGGGACAAGGAGAAGCTCAACGAGCGGGTCGCCAAGCTCGCCGGTGGGGTCGCGGTCATCAAGGCCGGCGCCGCCACCGAGGTCGAGATGAAGGAGCGCAAGCACCGCATCGAGGACGCGATCTCCGCGACCAAGGCGGCGGTCCAGGAGGGCATCGTCCCCGGCGGCGGCGCCGCCCTGGTCCAGGTGCTCCCGGTCCTCGACGGCGACCTCGGCCTGACCGGTGACGAGAAGGTCGGCGTCTCGATCGTGCGCAAGGCGCTCGTCGAGCCGCTGCGCTGGATCGCGCAGAACGCCGGCTTCGACGGCTACGTCGTGGTCGGCAAGGTCGCCGCGCTCGACTTCGGCCACGGCCTCGACGCCGCCACCGGCGACTACGTCGACCTGGTCAAGTCCGGCATCGTCGACCCGGTGAAGGTGACCCACAGCGCGGTCTCCAACGCCGCGTCGATCGCGGGTCTGCTGCTCACGACCGAGAGCCTGGTCGTGGAGAAGCCGGCCGCACCGGAGCCCGCCGCCGCCGGCGGCGGCCACGGCCACGGGCACGGCCACGGCCACTCGCACGGCCCCGGCTTCTGATCCCGGCTGCTGATCCCAGTGCGGGGCCCGGTGGACCACCGGGCCCCGCACTGTATTAGGGATTGATTACCGCCCTTGGAGGGCGTTGGTCCACGGCGCAGACTGGAGCCGTGCAGACTCCCAGGTTCGCGGCGTTCGCCGGTCTGGCCGCAGCCGCGGTGGCGCTCGGCGTCGCCGAAGTCGTCGCGATCCTCACCGGCGCGGCCACCTCCCCGCTCGTCTCCGTCGGCGGGGTCGTGATCGACGCGGTGCCGGCGTCCGTCAAGGACTTCGCCGTGGCCGTGTTCTACACCTACGACAAGCTCGCGCTGCAGGTCGGCACGCTGCTGATCCTCGCCGTGTTCGCCGCCGCCGTCGGCGTCCTCGCCACCCGCCGGATCGCGTACGGGTACGCCGGCATCGGGCTGTTCGCGCTCGTCGGCGCCGCCGCCGCGCTGACCCGCCACGACGCGCCCTGGTACGCGTTCGTGCCCACCCTCGCCGGTGCCGCCGCCGGCGCCGGGGTGCTGCGGTGGCTGCTGGTCCGGCCGCCGGTGCAGACCCTCGACGAGCGCCGCTTCTTCCTGCGGGCCGCAGGCGGGACCCTCGCCGCCGCGTTCGTCGCCGGTCTCACCGCCCGCTGGTGGGCGACCCGCCGCGGCGTGCAGGCCGACCGGGCCGCCGTGCAGATCCCCACCGTGCCGGACACGGCCGCGCCGCTGCCGCCGCAGGCCGACGCGGGCCTGCCCGACCTGGCCCCGTTCGTGACGCCGAACAAGGACTTCTACCTGATCGACACGACCCTCGTCGTGCCGCAGGTGTCACCCGACGACTGGACCCTGCGCATCCACGGCCGGGTCGAGAAGCCGCTCACCCTCACCTTCAAGGAGCTGCTCGCGCGGCCCATGATCGAGCGGTACGTGACGCTCGCCTGCGTCTCCAACGACGTCGGCGGCGGGCTGGTCGGCAACGCGAAGTGGCAGGGCGTGCGGATCGCCGACCTGCTCGACGAGGTCCGCCCGAAGGCCGGCGCCGACCAGGTGGTCAGCAGGTCCGTCGACGGGTTCACCGCCGGCACCCCGACCGCGCTGCTGCGCGACGGCCGCGACGCGATGCTCGCCATCGCGATGAACGGCGAGCCGCTGCCGATCGAGCACGGATTTCCGGTCCGCATGGTGGTGCCGGGCCTGTACGGATATGTGTCGGCCACGAAATGGCTCGCCGAGCTGGAACTGACGTCGTTCGCCGATTTCGACGCGTACTGGATCAAACGCGGATGGGCGCGGAAGGGGCCGATCAAGACGCAGTCGCGGATCGACACCCCCCGCGACGGCAGCAACCCCGCCGCCGGGCCGGTCACGATCGCCGGGGTCGCGTGGGCGCAGCACCGCGGGATCTCCAAGGTCGAGGTCCGCGTCGACGACGGGCCCTGGCAGGAGGCGACGCTCGGCGCGGTGCCGTCGATCGACACGTGGCGGCAGTGGACGCTGCGGTGGACGGCGACCTCCGGCAAGCACCGGCTCACCGTGCGCGCCACCGACAACGGCGGTGACACGCAGACAGAAGCGGTGGCGCCGCCGGATCCCGACGGCGCCACCGGGTGGCATTCGGTGCAGGTGGACGTGCGCTGACCGGCCCGTGGGGGCCGGTCCGGCGCGACCCGCTACCTGGCTGCTGGGCGGGCGCGGTCCGTGCCGGCGCGGCGGCGCTGGGCCGGCACGTTGGGCGCGGGGTGGGTGCGCACCGTGCGCAGGGGCACCAGCGGCGGCGTCGGGCGCAGCCCCAGCTTCGCCTCCAGGCGTGACACGTCGACGGTGGTGCGGCCGCGGTCGGCGCAGTCCTCCCAGCCGACGGCCAGCAGCCGCAGGCGCTCGCTCTCGCTGAAGCCGCCCCACACGCCGTAGGGCTCGCGGGTCGCCAGGGCCTGCGCGGCGCACTGCGCCCGGACCGGGCACGCGCGGCAAACGTTCTTCGCCGCGGCCTCCCGTCGGCCGCGTGACGCGCCGCGCTCGCCGTCCGGGTGGAAGAACTGCGCGCTGTCCCTGCCACGGCACAGACCCAGGCGCTGCCAGTCCCACACGTCCGCGATCGGGCCGGGCAGTCGAGTCACATTCGTCATTCGCCCCTCCTTCCTAGCTTGCGGGCTGGAATTCGCGGGTCGCACAAGCTTTGTACAACGCGCGAGACCGCCGCAGGTAACGGGATGTCGCCGGTCAATTTCTCGTAGGCCAATCGCGGCGAAACCACGTCTAGATCTCGCCATTTCGTGTTTCTCTCTTTGAGAGAGAGGAGCACGACGGTGCGTACGATTTTGGTGTGTGTGCGAACACAGGTCGCGGCACAGACGGTCGCCGCAGCCGCGGCCAGGCTCGGGGTGGCACACGCGGTGCGGACCGCCGTCACGATGGTCGAGGCCCTGGCCCGGCTCAGTGAGCAGCCCGCCGACCTGGTGCTGGCCGACCCGACCCTCGCCCGGCCCGACAGTGCGGAGTTCTCCCGCCGGGTCCTGGCGGTGTCGCCGGCCTCGACGGTGGTGTTCTTCGGCACCGAGGAGCCGCGCGCGGCTGCCGCCGCGATCGCCGCCGGCGCCAGGGCGGTCATCCGGGTCGACACGGCGGACCCGGTGACCACGCTCGCGAAGGCGGTGCTGCTGGTGCTGAGCCAGGTCGGCCGCAGCAACGGCGAGCCCGTGCTGCCCGCGCGGGTCGGCACGCAGGCCCAGCCCGCCGGCGGTGTCATCCCGGCCGGCCGGGGGCTGTCCGCCGCGGCGCGGACCGCCGTGGGGATGCCCAACGCGCGCGTCGCGGGCGCGGGCGTGCCGCAGCAGCGCGGCGACGTGCCCGGCGAGCCGCCGCGGCGCCGCGTCGAGCTGACCGAGCGCGAGCTGCAGGTGCTGCGTGGCATGGCCGACGGCAAGAGCAACGCCGAGATCGGTCGGGAGTTGTTCGTCTCCGAGGACACGGTCAAGACACACGCTCGCCGGCTGTTCCGGAAACTGGGAGCACGCGACCGGGCACACGCCGTCGCGGCGGCCTTCCGTGCCGGGCTGGTGAGCTAGCGTCGCATGCCATGCCGCGTCGGTACCCCGCGCGCGGCAAACCTAAACGAGGGCGGCCGGCGGCTCAGCCGTCGTTGTCGTCCGTCGCACTCGCGAGTGCGTCATGGACCCCGTCAGCGTAACCCCGCGCGTACTCCCACGTGACGTAATGGTCCGGATCGGGATCGAACGCCGGCTCGTGCACCCGCGGCCGGCCCGACGTGAGCAGGTGCTTCAGGTTGCCCCGCAGCAGGTCCCAGTCGAAATAGTGTGGCTCGTGGCAGTCCTCACACTCGATGACGAGCCCACGGACGCCGATCGCCGTGAGCAGCGCCTGGTAGATCTCGAGGTCGGCAAGGTCCTCGAGAACATCCTGGCGCTCGGCGGCGGTCAACGGGTCGTCGGCGCCGCTGTCGTCGAGCTCGGCCGAAGGATCGGCCGGGTCACCGGCGAACGGGTCGATGGGCTCTTCGTGCACGCCTCAACGGTAGCCCCAATACCCGCGCGTGTGGGGCTCGGCGTGCAGAGCGCTGCCCGGTGCCACCCCCGGCGCAGGCCGGGGCGAGTAACCCAGGGCACGTCCGGCTATGGCGGAGGGGTGCGCCGCCGGGGCGGAAGTACGATGAGACGCACCCGCCGGACGACCGAGAGCTGGGATGCGCTTCATGGATTTCTCGCCGCGACCTGACGTTCTGCCGTTGGGCCTGACCTTCGACGACGTGCTGCTGCTGCCGGGTGAGTCCGACGTCGTGCCCAGCGCCGTCGACACCTCCAGCCGCGTCACCCGCAACATCACCCTGCGGATCCCGTTGGTCTCCAGCGCGATGGACACGGTGACCGAGGCGCGGATGGCGATCGCGATGGCCCGGCAGGGCGGCATCGGCACGTTGCACCGCAACCTGTCGATCGAGGACCAGGCACAGCAGGTCGACCTGGTGAAGCGGTCCGAGGCCGGGATGGTCACCAACCCGGTGACGTGCTCACCCGACGACACCCTCGGCGAGGTCGACAGGCTCTGCGGGCGGTATCGCATCTCCGGCGTCCCGGTCGTCGACGACGCCGGCCAGCTCGTCGGCATCGTCACCAACCGCGACATGCGGTTCGTCTCCGACCCGTCCACGCCCGTCCGCGAGATCATGACCGTCGCGCCGCTCTACACCGCGCTCGTCGGGGTCAGCAAGGACGAGGCCCGCGCGCTGCTGCGCAAGCACAAGGTCGAGAAGCTGCCGATCGTCGACAACTCCGGCAAGCTGCGCGGCCTGATCACCGTCAAGGACTTCTCCAAGAGCGAGAAGTTCCCGCACGCCACGAAGGACGAAGCCGGCCGGCTGCGGGTGGCCGCCGCCGTCGGGGTCGGCGAGGATGCCTACAAGCGCGCCCGCACCCTCATCGACGCCGGCCTCGACATCGTCATGGTCGACACCGCGCACGGGCACAACCGGCAGGTCGTCGAGATGGTCAGCCGGCTCAAGAAGGAGACCTCCGTCGACGTGGTCGGCGGCAACGTGGCCACCTACGCCGGCGCCAAGGCCCTCGCCGAGGCGGGCGCCGACGCGGTCAAGGTCGGCGTCGGGCCCGGCTCGATCTGCACCACCCGCGTCGTCGCCGGCGTCGGCGTGCCGCAGATCACCGCGATCATGGAGGCGTCCCGTGCCTGCACGCCGCTGGGTGTGCCGGTCATCGGCGACGGCGGCATGCAGTATTCCGGCGACATCGCGAAGGCGATCGTGGCCGGCGCCAGCACCGTGATGCTCGGCAGCCTCCTCGCCGGCTGCGAGGAGAGCCCCGGCGACCTGATCTTCATCAACGGCAAGCAGTTCAAGTCCTACCGGGGGATGGGCTCGCTCGGCGCGATGCAGTCCCGCGGGCAGGCCAGGTCGTACTCGAAGGACCGCTACTTCCAGGACGACGTGCTGTCCGACGACAAGCTGGTGCCCGAGGGCATCGAGGGTCAGGTCCCCTACCGCGGCCCCCTCGCCGCGGTGGCCCACCAGCTCGTCGGCGGTCTGCGCTCCGGCATGGGCTTCGTCGGCGCCGCCACCGTGGCCGACATGCACGAGCGGGGCCAGCTCATCCGGATCACCGCGGCCGGGCTCAAGGAGAGCCACCCGCACGACATCCAGATGACCGTCGAGGCACCCAACTACCACTCGCGGTAGCACACTCCCAGTAGGCCCCAACACAGAGCAAGGGCAGGAGCCGAAATGCGTGACGTGGTCGAGATCGGGCTGAGCAAGAGCGCCCGGCGTGGCTACCACCTGGACGACATCGCCATCGTCCCGACACGGCGCACCCGTGACGTCGACGACGTGTCGACCAACTGGCAGCTCGACGCGTACCCGTTCAAGATCCCGTGCGTGGCGCACCCGTCCGACGCCATCATGAGCCCGGCGACCGCGGTCGAGCTCGGCCGGCTCGGCGGCCTCGGCGTGCTCAACGTCGAGGGCCTCTGGACCCGCTACGCCGACCCGGCCAAGATCCTCGAGGAGCTGTCCGGCCTCGACGACGACTCGCACGCCACCAAGCGCCTCCAGGAGGTGTACGCCGAGCCGATCAAGCCGGAGCTCATCGGCGAGCGGGTCAAGGAGATCCGCGACGGCGGGGTCACCGTCGCCGTGCGCGTCTCGCCGCAGCACACCCTGGCCCTCGCCCCGGTGATCCTCGACGCCGGCGTGGACCTGCTGGTCATCCAGGGCACCCTCGTCTCCGCCGAGCACGTGTCGACGACCGACGAGCCGCTGAACCTCAAGGAGTTCATCGCCGACCTGGACCTGCCGGTCATCGTCGGCGGCTGCACCAACTACCAGACGGCGCTGCACCTGATGCGCACCGGCGCGGCCGGTGTCATCGTCGGCATCGGCGCCGACGAGTGGTCCACGACCGACCGGGTCCTCGGCATCCGGGTGCCGATGGCCACCGCGATCGCCGACGCCGCCGACGCCCGCCGCGACTACCTCGACGAGACCGGCGGCCGCTACGTCCACATCATCGCCGACGGCAACCTGCAGACGTCCGGCGACATCGCCAAGGCCCTCGGCTGCGGCGCCGACGCCGTCATGGTCGGCGAGCCGCTGTCGCGCAGCGAGTCCGCCCCGGCCGGCGGCGCCTGGTGGCACTCCGCCGCCAGCCACCCGAAGCTGCCCCGCGGCTCGTTCGGCGCCGCGGAGGAGTCCCTCGGCTCGCTCGACAAGGTCCTGTACGGCCCCTCCGAGGACCCCGACGGCGTGCTCAACCTCTTCGGCGGCCTGCGGCGCGCGATGGCCAAGTGCGGCTACCGCGACCTGAAGGAGTTCCAGAAGGTCGGCCTGGTCCTCGACCGCTGACCGACCCGCACCACGCCGCAGCGGCCCGGACCGATCATCGGTCCGGGCCGTTTCGCGTGCCGGTTCGCCTGCCAGTGCGGTCCGCCACACCGGGCGGCGGTGCCGGCCGAGCGGCGGGTCGCGCAACGCTCAGAGCGCAGAGCTCAGAGCTCAGAGCGCGGTCAGCGGTCCGCGGTCAGCGGTCAGCGGGGGAGGGCCTGCTGCAGCTCGGCGCGCAGCGCGGGGGTGAGCATCTCGCCGGCCTGCTTCGCCAGGCGGGCCATCTCGTAGCCGACGACGCCGATGTCGGCCTCGCGGCCGGCGAGGGTGGCGAGGATCGAGCCGTCGCGGATCGTCATGACCAGGAAGAAGCCCTGGCCCATCTCGACCACGGTCTGCTTGACCTCGTCGCCGTCGAAGATGCGGGCGGCCCCGCTGGTGACACTCACCAGGCCTGAGGTCACGGCGGCCAGCTGGTCTGCGCTGTCGCGGGGCAGATGGTCCGAGACCGCGACCAGCAGGCCGTCGGACGACACCACCACCGCGTGCGCGATGCCCGGCACCCGTTCGGTGAAGGCGTTGATCAACCAGCTCAGGTCCCGTGCTTGTTGGCTCAGGGTCACGCCGTGCTCCCTCGATGATCGTTGATCGGCACCGTGGGTACCTCATCTTCATTCGCGGCGCGGTGCACGCCGCTGTAGAACCGGGTGAGCATGCTGCTGACGCTCGCAGGGTCCGGCTCGGTGTGCGACGAGACCATGATCTGCTGCGTCATGTCCGGCACGATCCCCTGTCCGGTGTCACCCGGCAACTGTGCCAGCGGCACCCGGATCGGCAGGCCGCTGGCACTGGTGCCCGCGGTCACCGGGGTGCGCTGGGCCGGGACCGCCGGTGCCGCCGAGGGGGGCGCGTCGCCCGCGCCGGCCTTCGACCACCAGCGGGTGCCTTTCGCCGGCGGCGCCGCGTTGCCCCGCGCCGCCGCGCCGATGATGTCCTCGGCCCGGCTGGGCCCGCGCCGCAGCGGCGCCCCCGCGGGTCCTCCGTTCGTCGGGTGCTGCGCCGGCGGCCCTGACGCGGGCGCGCCGGCCGGCACTCCCGAGACGGGGATTCCGGCGCCGGACACCGGCACCCCCGAGACCGGCGCCCCGGGCACCGCCCCGCCTGCGCCGGGAGCACCCGGGCCCGACGCGCCGGATCCGTTGCCGGATCCGTTGCCGGCCCCGTTGCCGGCCCCGCCCGCCGCGGGCGCACCGGACACGGGCACGCCGCGCATCGGGCCGCCTGACACCGGCATGCCTGACACCGGTACAGCCGACACCGGCACCGCCGAGACCGGCGCACCGGACACGGGACCGCCCGACACCGGCACGCCGGACACGGGCACCCCGGGCACCTGCGGGTCCCCGGGAACGCCCTGGTCCGCGAGGCCAGAGCCCGCGGCGGTCCCGTTGGCGGGCACGGCGTCCGTGCCGGCCTGCGCCGAGGATGCGACCGGCCAGGTCGTCGCCGCGACCGGCGCCGAGGGCAGTGGCGGTGCGGCGACCGCCGGCACGTCCTCCTCGACGGGGGCGCCCGGCCGGCCGGGCAGCGCGGGCAGCACCGCCGTCGGCGCGTCCTCGGCGGAGATCACCGCGGGACCGGGGCGGGCGTCGCCCTCGGCGGCGATCGGCAGGCGCGACATGCCGGCGACGCGGTTGCCGCTGCCGTGGTACAGATTGGCGCCCTCGGGCGGGGCCGCGAGCAGCCGCGCCGGCAGGGTCACGTACGCCGTGACGCCCTCATCGGTGGCGTCGAGCCGGACCTGGACGCCGTGCCGCGCGGCGAGGTGGCCGACGACGACGAGGCCCATCCGCTCGGACGCGGCGACGTCGATGGCGATCGGGGCGGAGACGCGCTCGTTGGCGTCGACGAGCCCGGACTCGGTCATGCCGAGACCGCGGTCCTCGATGACGATCGTGGCTTCCTTGGTCTGCTTGGCCGGCCACCCTGAGACGGTGACGACCGTGTCCGGCGGCGAGAACGTGGTGGCGTTCTCCAGCAGCTCAGCCAGCAGGTGGACGATGTCGGAGACGGCGTGCCCGACCACGAAGACGTCGGTGGCGACGTCGTGTCGGATGCGCGCGTACTGCTCGATCTCCGCCATCGCGGCGAGCGCCACCGCGGACAGCGACACCGGCTGCGCCCACCGCCGGGTCGCCTCGCTGCCGGCGAGGACGAGGAGGTTCTCGTCGTTGCGCCGCATGCGGGTGGCGAGGTGGTCGAGGCGGAACAGGTTCGCCAGCTGGTCGGGGTCGGTCTCGGCGGACTCCAGCTGGTCGAGCAGCTGCAGCTGCCGCTCGACGAGGGTCTGCGAGCGGCGGGCCAGGTTGACGAACATCGAGTTGACGTTGCGCCGCATGACGGCCTGCTCGACGGCGAGGCTGACCGCGCTGCGGTGCACGGCGGTGAACGCGTCGGCGACCTCACCGATCTCGTCGGTGGATCTGACCCTGGTGGTGGTGTCGACGGTGACCGTCTCGCCCCTGGGCAGGGTCCGCAGGCGCTGGATGGCCTCGGGGAGGCGGTGCTGCGCCACGTCCAGCGCCTGTGCCCGCAGCTGCCGCAGCGAGCGCGCCATCGACCGGCCGATGAGCCAGGACAGCAGCAGCGCGACGAGCATGACCAGCACGATCACGGAGGTGGCCAGGATCGCGTCGGTGCGCTGCGAGGCGCTGCGGTTGGCGGCGCCCTCGATCGCGTCCTCGAGCAGCTCCTGCTCGATGGTGCGGATGTAGTCCAGCTCGGTGGTGCTGGCCCGCCACCACTCCTCGGGGGTCACGCCGACGGCGGCGCCCCGGGCCCGGGAGATGACCTGCTGCTGGAGCCGCGCGACGGTGCCGACGGCGGTCTGGCGCAGGTTGCGGTCGTACAGGGCGAGGTGCCGCGGGGTGGCGGAGTTGCGGAACCGCTCGACGGCCGCGACGTGGCGGGCCTGGATCTCCGAGAACGTCGCGAAGTCGTCGGGGGCGAACTTGCCCGCACTCGCGGCCGCGAAGATCCGCCCGCGCAGCTGGTCCTTGAGTTCCTTGGCCTGGGCGAGATCCATCAGCGAGGACACGTCGTTGACGGACTGGAAGTCACCGCCGATGTCGGGACGGTCGGGGACCAGCTCGAACAGGTGCTGGATGGTGGAGGTGTACTGGTCGAAGACCGCCTCCTCGCGCAGCCACCGCTTCTTCACACCCTCGCGGACCAGGTACAGGTCCTGGAAGTCGGCGCTCACCCGGTTCTGCGACTGGTTGAAGATCGGGTTGGTCAGCAGCGGCCGGGCGGCATTGGAGAACGCGGCGAGCGCGGCGTCCGTGGCGGCGTAGTGGGTTGCCAGCTCCTGACTGCTCGAAGTCGATCCACCTGTCGCGGCGCCGGTGGTCGACTTGGCGAGAACTCCGGCCGTTCGGTCCCTTTCCAGCTGCAGATAGTGGATAAGGTTGGTCAGTTGGCGGCCGACCTTGACCCCCTGGGCGAACTGGTCGAGCTTGGAGGCGTCCTGCACCGAGGTGTTGATCTGGACGCCGGCGATGACGAGGAAGGCGACGGCGGGCAGCACGAGGACGGCGGCGAGCTTCGTCGGCACGCGCCAGTCGCGGACGCGAAACAGCGACGCGTTGCGCCGCTGCGGCTCCCCTGGCCTGCGCCGCCGGTGGCTGTTCACCTTCATGACGACGGCGGGAGCCCTCGATGAAGGTGGCGAAGCGAAGGTCTGCACCCCTCACACCTTTCGCATGCGTCATCGCGCCGCCTGAGCAGCGTACGAGCCTTATCAAACCAGGGTTGCGACATCTGTCCAACCACGTCATTGTGGTGCAGGTCACATTACTCGAAGCTCGACAGCGGGGTTGAAACGCATCGACCAGACAGGAAGGATACGGCCGTCCGACCTGCCGCGCGCCCCAAGGAGTCCACCGTCGTGCCCATCCTCGGCCGCCGGCCCGCTGTGGCTGTGTCCGCCGTGGTCGCGGCGCTGCTCCTCACCGCCTGCACCAGCAAGGGCAACCCGGCGCCGAGAATCCCGGGGGAGCTCGCGGTCGGCCTGCTCGTCTCCACGACCGGGCCCAACGCCGTGATCGGCCAGCAGGCGCAGCTCGGCGCCAGGCTCGCCGTCGAGATGGTCAACAACGACGTCAAGAACCTGCCGATCAACCTGCCGCTGAGCGTGGGCGCCGGCCTGCGCAACGGCGCGAAGCTCACCCTCATCGTCGGCAACACCGACAGCGCGCCGGAGAAGGTCGAGAAGGAGGCGTCGCGCCTCGTCACCGAGGGCGCCGCCGGCCTGGTCCTCGCCGACACGCTCGAGGTCTCCGCGCTCGCCGGCCGGCGGACCGACACCATCGGCGTGGCGCTGGTCGACGCGCTGAGCACCGCCGACACGTTCGCGGACCTCAACCGGGCGGCGCATTTCCGGATCCAGCCGAGCGACCGGGAGATGGTCTCCACCGCGCTCGCGCTGCTCTACCGGGAGCGCGACACCGACAAGCAGTTCCGCCGGATCATCACCGCGTCCGGCAAGGCCGGCGGCGCCACCGGCGACGAGATCGCCAGCGTGCGGACCTCGATCGAGGACCTCAGCCTCGCCGCCGGATACGCGATCGGCGGCAAGGAGCAGATCACCCTGGGGGCCGACGGTGCCGGTGACAGCGGCTTCGTCGGCAAGGGTGACGCCGTCTTCGCGGTCGTGACCAACGCGCAGGAGGCCGCCGCGGCCGTGGAACTCGCCGGCCGGCTCAAGGGCAAGTCCCCGGTCATCGCCCTCGGCCCCGGCGTCGGCGCGCTCGACGCGATCAAGGGCAACAACGAGGTCCTGCGGGCCAGCGGCTGGTCCAGCGAGTTCGCCGGGCGCAACCCCATCGCCAGGATCGTCGGCGGCATGTTCGAGCAGGCGTTCAAGACCAAGATGACCGAGGTGGCGGCGGCCGCGTTCACCGCGACGATGCTGCTGGCCCTCGCGATGGACGCCGTGACCGAGCTGACCGCGCCGGCCATCCGCAACGCGATGCAGCAGCTGTCGCTGCCGGCGACCCAGACCGTCATGCCGTGGAACGGGATCCGCTTCGACGGCAGCGGCTACAACCAGCTCGCCGCGGGCGTGGTCGAGCAGCACGCGTCCGACGGATACCGGGTGATCCACCCGGTCGAGCTGGCCGAGACGCCGGCACTCAGTCTGTAGCGCCACCGGCGAGGAGCCGGCGCAGCTCGTCCGGGCGCTGGTAGAGGCCGTTGAGGTCGAGCACCTCGCCGCCGGGCCCGACCAGGCGGCGGGCGACCAGCGGGTGCTCGCGCCGCCAGTCCTTCTTCAGCAGCGTGTACTCGACCAGCACCGACAGCAGCACGACCCCCATCCACGGGGGCGGGGGCTGGTCGTCGCCCTCGGCCGTCTCGCCGCGGCGGGCCCGCTCGACGTCGACCGGGCGGCGCAGCAGGGTGCCGGCCAGCTCGTCGCGGTCGTCGGGGTCGCGGCCGAGGACCGTGCGCACCGCCTGGACGTACTCGCGCGCCTGCCGCTCGACCTCACCGGCGTACACCTCGGCGGGCAGGTCGCCGAAGCGGGTCCACGCGCCGTCGCCGGTGATGACCTCGGCCGCCAGCGCCAGCTCCTCCTCGGCGGTCAGGTCGTCCAGGGTGACCGCGCCGTCGGCCAGGCCGGGCCTCGGCACCTCGCGCAGGGCCCGCAGGTCGGCGGCGAGCCCGGGGTGCCGCCGCGGCACCTCGTCGAGCAGCGTGTCGCCGTGCACCGCGGGCGCGCCCCAGCGGGCCAGCCGCAGCCGCCACCCCGCGTGCAGGTCCGCGATCCGCACCGGCACCGTGCCGCCCTCAGCACCGGCGCCGTCAGGCCCGTCGGGGTGACTGCCGGTGGCGGAGGCGGCGCTGATCAGGTGGCGGCCCTCGGCGGCGGCGAACGCGGCGAACGCCGTCTCGATCGTGGCCGCCCGCAGCAGCGCCGCGGCGGCGTCCTCCACGCCGGACAGCCCGCCACCGCCGGCGGCGATGGCGGCGGCGTCGCGCACCTGCTCGACCGTGACCTGCAGCGGCTCGGTCGCGGCCAGCAGCTTGGCGTCGGGCGCAGCGCGAGCGGCCGCAAACTTCGCGTCGGCGCGGGCCGCTGCAAGCTTGCCGTCGGCCGCGGCGGCGGGCGGCCTCGCGCCGGCCGACGCGCGTGCGGTGAGCAGGCCGCGGACCAGGTCGGCGTGGCGGGTCTCCGGCAGCGCCAGCTCGTGCGCCAGCACGATGCGCAGGTGGTCGGCGGGCAGCCCCCAGACCAGGGGCAGGCCGATGCGCAAAACGCTGCCGGTGTACTGGACCGTGCCGGGACCGGCGAGCGCGACGGTCGCCGGCGGCGGCACGTCGGCGTACTTGGCCGCCTCGATGACCAGTGAGTGCAGGGCCGCGTGCCGCGCGGCGCCCACGGTGGCGGGACCCGGGCCGCAGGCGCGGGCCGGGCCGGCACCGCGCAGCAGCCGGCGACCACGCCAGGCGGGCAGGCCGCCGGGAAGTCTCGCCATGTGCCCAGTCTGCCGTACCCGGCGCCGGTGTCCGGGGAGGCGCTCCGCGCAGACTGACGCCCGCCGATGCCGAACTGGGTACTTCCCAGTAACTTACTCGTGAGTCACCATGAGGCGTGCGATATGACGTGGTGGTCATCGGTTCGGGCTTCGGCGGCAGCGTGACCGCGCTCCGCCTGGCCGAGAAGGGCTACTCGGTCGCGGTCCTGGAGGCCGGCCGGCGCTTCGCCGACGACGAGTTCCCGAAGACGTCGTGGGACGCCAGGCGTTTCCTGTGGGCCCCCGCCCTGCGCTGCTTCGGCATCCAGCGGCTGACCCTGCTGCGCAACGTGCTGGTGCTGTCCGGCTCCGGCGTCGGCGGCGGGTCGCTGATCTACGCCAACACCCTCTACCGGCCGCTCGAGCAGTTCTACGACGACCCGCAGTGGCGCGGCATCACCGACTGGCGCGCCGAGCTCGCCCCGTACTACGACCAGGCCGAGCGCATGCTCGGCGTCAGCGTCTACCACCGCATGACCCGCGCCGACGTGGCGGTCAGGGCCGTCGCGGAGAAGATGGGCGTCGCCGACACGTTCCACCAGGCCCCCGTCGGCGTCTACTTCGGCCGGCCCGGCGTCGACCCGTACTTCGGCGGCGCCGGACCGGTGCGCCAGGGCTGCGAGCACTGCGGCGCGTGCATGACCGGCTGCCGGGTCGGCGCGAAGAACACTCTGGTCAAGAACTACCTGCACCTGGCCGAGCGGCTCGGCGCCGAGGTCCACCAGCTGACCACGGTGGTGTCGGTACGACCTGAGGACGGCGGCTACCGCGTCGACACCCGCGGCACGGGCCGCCGGCGGGACCGCCGTACGTTCCACGCCGGCCAGGTCGTGTTCGCCGCCGGCGCGCTGGGCACCCAGGACCTGCTGCTGCGCATGCGCGCCGACGGACACCTGCCCGGGCTGTCTGCGAAGGTCGGCACCCTGACCCGCACCAACTCCGAGTCGATCGTCGGCGCCCGCTCGCTGCGCAAGGACGTCGACTTCACCGACGGCGTGGCGATCACCAGCTCGTTCCACCCCGACGCGTACACCCACATCGAGCCGGTCCGCTACGGCCCCGGCTCCAACGCCATGGGCCTGCTGCAGACGGTGCTCACCGACGGCGGCCCGTGGCGGCCGCTGCGCTGGTTCGGCGCGTTCTTCCGGCACCCGATCAAGCACACCCGGGTACTGTCGGTGCGGCGCTGGTCGCACAAGACCGTGATCGCGCTGGTCATGCAGTCGCTGGACAACTCCCTCAACGTCCGGCTGCGCCGGGGCTGGACCGGCCGGCGCAAGCTCACCACGGCGCAGGGGCACGGCGAGCCGAACCCGACCTGGATCCCGGCCGGCAACCAGGCCGTCCGCCTGCTCGCCGAGGAGATCGGCGGGATGCCCGGCGGCAGCTGGTCGGAGGTCTTCAACATCCCGGTGACCGCCCACATCCTCGGTGGCGCGCCGATCGGCGACTCGCCGGAGCACGGGGTCGTCGACCCGTACCACCGCGTCTACGGCCACCCCGGGCTGCACGTCGTGGACGGCGCGGCGGTGAGCGCCAACCTCGGGGTCAACCCGTCGCTGACCATCACCGCCCAGGCGGAGCGGGCCATGTCCATGTGGCCCAACCACGGCGAGCCCGACCCGCGCCCGCCGCTGGGCGCCGCATACCAGCCGGTGGCTGCGGTGCCGCCGGCCAACCCCGCCGTGCCGGCAGGCGCACCCGCCGCGCTGCGGCTCACCGCCGTACACCCGCCGCGAACGAGACAGGAGCAGCCCTGAGGCGCAGGTCACGTCGGGGCGCCGACTAGGCTCGGGGCATGACCACGCCGCCGCCGGTTCTCGTCGTCGACTTCGGTGCCCAATACGCGCAGCTCATCGCCCGCAGGGTGCGCGAGGCGCACGTCTACTCCGAGATCGTCCCGCACTCGATGCCGGTGGCGGAGATGCTCGCCAAGCGCCCCGCCGCGATCATCCTGTCCGGTGGTCCCTCGTCCGTGTACGAGGAGGGCGCCCCCCAGGTCGACGCCGAGCTGTTCGGCGCGGGCGTGCCCGTTTTCGGCATCTGCTACGGCTTCCAGGCGATGGCCGTCGCGCTGCGCGGCGAGGCGAGCCACACGGGACTGCGCGAGTTCGGCGGCACCCCGCTGAGCATCGCCGCGGGCGGTGGCGTGCTGCTGCGCGGCCTGCCCGACGCGCAGTCGGTGTGGATGAGCCACGGCGACTGCGTCACCGCCGCCCCCGAGGGCTTCACGGTCACCGCGGGCTCGCCGGCCGCGCCGGTCGCCGCGTTCGAGGACGTCTCCCGCCGCCTCGCCGGGGTCCAGTTCCACCCCGAGGTCGCGCACACCCCGCACGGCCAGGAGGTGCTGCGCCGGTTCCTCTACGACATCGCCGGCATCGAGCCCACCTGGACGTCCAACAACATCATCGAGGAGCAGGTCGAGGCGATCCGGGCCCGCGTGGGCAGCAAGCGCGTGCTGTGTGCGCTGTCCGGCGGCGTCGACTCCGCCGTCGCTGCGGCGCTCGTGCACAAGGCCGTCGGCGACCAGCTGACCTGCGTCTTCGTCGACCACGGCCTGCTGCGCGCCGGCGAGGCCGAGCAGGTCGAGAAGGACTACGTCGCCGCCACCGGCATCACGCTGAAGGTCGTCGACGCCTCCCAGCGCTTCCTCGGCGCCCTCGCCGGCGTCACCGACCCCGAGCAGAAGCGCAAGATCGTCGGCCGGGAGTTCATCCGCGTCTTCGAGCAGGCCGCCCGCGAGCTGGAGGCCGAGGAGCACGTCGAGTTCCTCGTGCAGGGCACGCTCTACCCGGACGTCGTGGAGTCCGGCGGCGGCACCGGCACCGCCAACATCAAGTCGCACCACAACGTCGGCGGGCTCCCGGAGGACCTGCAGTTCTCGCTGGTCGAGCCGCTGCGGACGCTCTTCAAGGACGAGGTGCGGGCGATCGGCGCCGCCCTCGGCCTGCCCGAGGAGATCGTCATGCGCCATCCGTTCCCCGGCCCCGGCCTGTCGATCCGGATCATCGGCGCGGTCGACGAGGAGCGCCTCGCCATCCTGCGCGCCGCCGACCTGATCGCCCGCGAGGAGCTCACCGCCGCCGGCCTGGACCGCTCGGTCTGGCAGTTCCCGGTCGTGCTGCTCGCCGACGTGCGCAGCGTCGGCGTCCAGGGCGACGGCCGCACCTACGGTCACCCGATCGTTTTGCGCCCCGTCTCCAGCGACGACGCGATGACCGCCGACTGGTCCCGGCTGCCGCACGAGCTGATCGCCAAGATTTCCACCCGGATAACAAACGAGGTCCGGGAGGTCAACCGCGTGGTCGTGGACGTTACGTCCAAGCCGCCGGGCACCATTGAATGGGAATGAATCACCCTTCACGCGGGCGTCGCCCTTGCCACCGGCCGGAATTGCCGGACAATTTATCGACGTGACTCCTGCGTTACAGCCGCTGCGGCGCATCGCGGCCTACTGCGTCATCGCCGACTCCGACGAGTTCCTCCTGGTCCGGGCCTCGGCGAAGTCCGGCACGCCTGGAGTCTGGTCGCTGCCCGGCGGCGCCGTGGACCACGGCGAGAACCCGGTGGACACCGTCGTGCGGGAGACCGCCGCGGAGACCGGCCTGTCCGTGGCCGTGCTCCGCCTGCGCGACGTCCTGGCCGACATGCGGGCCCTGCCCGACCGCGGCCTCACGATCCACACCGACCGCCTTATCTACGAGGTGACGATGCGCGGCGGCGCGCTGCGCGACCGGGTCGGCCAGCCGACCGACCTGGCCCGCTGGGTCACCCGTGAGGAGGCGGAGCAGCTGCCGCTGCGCCGGTTCACCGCCGACGCGCTCGGCCTGCGCGAGGCCGCCGTCGACCTGCGCCCGGACGGCGTGCCCGAGGTGCCGTCCTTCTATGCCGTGGCCGGCCCGGACGGGCTGCACCGCGCCCAGCGCTTCGCCGCGTACGCCGTCTGCACCGACCGGCGCAACCGGGTCCTGCTGACCCGCATCTCCGAGGGGTACCCGGGCGGCGGCTCCTGGCACCTGCCGGGCGGCGGCACGGACTTCGGTGAGCAGCCCGGCGTGGCGCTGATCCGCGAGCTGGCCGAGGAGACCGGGCAGGAGGGGCGCATCGTCGAGCTGCTCGGCGTCGCCTCGCACCGGGACGCGGCCCAGCTCGGCCCGGAGGGGTACCCGATCGACTGGCACGGCGTCCGCGCGTTCTACCGGGTCCACGTGCCCCGCTCCAGCCGCCCCGTGATCCACGACGTCGGCGGCTCGACCGCGGAGGCTCGCTGGTTCGACCCCGACGAGCTGGACGAACTGGCATTGACCGAGGTCACCGAGGAGGCGCTGCGCGGGGTCGGCCTACGCTGAGATCATGACCGCATCCCGGATGATCACCGTCTACGGACGCCGTCCCGGCGGCACCGACGACATCGGAGGCCCGGTCCGCCACGGCGAGAGCCCGACGACCGCGCTGGTCCGGCACTTCGTCGAGCAGGCGGACCTGTCCGTCGTCGTGCTGTCGGTGCTGGACGTGCACGCCGTCGTCACCCCCGACCTGCACGAGGACCGCATGATCTTCGAGGTCGCCCCGGCGCCCGGCGCCGCGGTCGGCGACTTCACCGAGCGCCCGAACCCCAACGGCCTGCCGACCGGGCAACGGTTCGCCGCGTACGGCTTCGTCACCGACCCCGACGAGCGGGTCCTGCTCACCCGGATCGCCACCGGATACCCGGGCGCGGGCAAGTGGCACCTGCCGGGCGGCGGCACCGACCCCGGCGAGCAACCCGCCGACGCGCTGCTGCGGGAGCTGTTCGAGGAGACCGGCCAGCGCGGCGAGGTCACCGAGCTGCTCGGCGTCACCCACCGGCGCAACCCCGGCGTCATCGGCCCCGAGGGCTACCCGATCAACTGGCACGCCGTGCGCGCCCTCTACCGCGTCCTGGTGCCCTCGCCGACCATACCCACAGTGACCGAGGCCGCCGGCGGCTCGACCGCGGCGGCGGCCTGGTTCGCCCGCGCGGAGCTGCCCGCCCTCCAGGCCACCGAGGTCGTCCAGTGGGCCGCCTCACTCCCACGACGTGGAAGTGATCATCGTCGTTAAGATAAATTATAGGTAAATTTCGGACTACGCTGAGTAGTCCAGTGTCAGGCCCGCAAGTGCATGTTTCTAGGCGGGTTCCTATCTGAGTTATCGCCAAGCGCGACACGATATGCGATGGTGTAGATCGCGAGGCAGTCTCGCGAAGACGGACTAGCTGGGGCAAAACGCCCTGGAATGCGACCGTGGGAACCCCGTTCCTGCATGGAGGATCAGTGCCGAGAGCACCTTGGCAGCGACGACGCACCACGGACAGCCCGCGCCCCGGTGGTGGCAGGCAGTGGGCAGGACGGCTGCGACGCAGCGGTTCGCTCGCCCGTCAGGTGCTCTTCGCCGGGCGGGTCGGCCGTCGCGGTGACGGTAACGTCGCCGGCGCCACCTCGCTGCTCATGCCCCCGCCGGACGAGACCGACACCCGCCAGGGTCGGGTCCGGCTGCCCCGGCTGCGTATGCGTCGCCGTGACGGACTGTCACGAGACGTCGTGTCGGTGGCGCCGGTCAGCCCGGCCGTGCCGCCGCTCACCGCGGCCCCCGACGACGCCCACGGCTTCAGCATCCCGCTGCTGCCCGGCGAGCGCACCGTCGCCCGCCGCATCCGCTTCGCCCTCGTCAACGCCTGCACCATCAGCAGCCTCCTGCTGGGCCTCTCCGCGATCTTCGTCGCCGTCAACCACGGCGACGTGCGCATCGCGGCCATCCTCCTCATCGCCTGCGTCGTCTTCGACGGCCTCGACGGCTTCCTGGCCCGCCGCCTCGGCGTCGCCAGCCCGTTCGGCGCGCAGATGGACTCCCTGGCCGACATGTGCTCCTTCGGCCTGGCCGCCCCGGTCGTCGTCTACGCCTGGCTCAACGACTCCGCCCCGGCCGCCGTCCTGATGCCCGCCTGCGCCCTGGTCGCCGCCTGCGCCGCGATCCGCCTGGCCCGCTTCAACGTCTCCCCGAAGGACGGCCGCTTCTTCTGCGGCGTGCCGACCACCATGTGCGCGGCGGTGCTCGCCCTGGCCACCCTCATCTCCCCCGAGATGCCCCCAGCCCTGCGCGTCGCCGGCGTCGCCGTCCTGGGCCTGGCGATGGTGTCCAGCTTCCCCTACGCGAAGCTCGCCCGCCTGGCCAAGCTCCCGCCGTGGCTCCTCGTCCTGCCGGTCGTGGGCGCCCTGGTCGACTTCCGCCTGACCTTCGTGGCGGTGGTGCTGGCGTACCTGGCCAGCGGCCCGATCCTCTGGCTCCGCCAGCGCCGCCACATCGCTGCCTGACCTGCTGTTTCCGCTCCACCAGCGCCCCGCCCCGGCTCGTTGTTCGCCGGCCCGCGGGGCGCTTCCATGTCCTGGCCGTCCGGCCCCCTGTCCCACTCGAGCCGGACGCTCGCCACCCCGGTCGTTCGCCGTGCCGATCACTCGTCGGCCTGGTCGTTCGCCGTGCCGGCTGGGCTGGCTGGCCGTGTCCGCCAGTGATCGACGGACAGGTCTGGTCGTGATGGCAGCCGGATCCGTCCGTTGATCATGGCGGGGGTGAGGGATCGCGCTTCCGTCCCGGCGGTGAGCGCCCGGCGAGCGGTGAGCGTTCGGCGAGCTGTGGGCGGGCGGTTGGCTGGTAGGGCCTCGTTGCCGACCGGTCTGTGCTGGACGGGTCCCGACGCTCGTGATCGACGGACGGGGCTGGTCGTGATGGCAGCCGGATCCGTCCTTTGATCATGGCGGGGGGACGGATGGAGTGAAGGATCGCGCTTCCGTCCCGGCGGTGAGCGTCCGGCGTGCGGTTGGCTGGTGGGGCTCTTTGTCGAACGGTCCGTGCGGAACGGGCCCCGACGCTCGTGATCAGTGGTGGCTGGTGGGGCCTTTTGTCGAACGGTCCGTGCTGGACGGGTCCCGGCGCTCGTGATCGACGGACGGGGCTGGTCGTGATGGCCGCCGGATCCGTCCTTTGATCATGGCCGCGTGATCATGGTCCCGGACGGTGGGGGCGGCAATGGTGGGGCGTCGGCGTCGGTGCCGGGTCCGGTGATCGGCCGGCCGTCGGGGGACCGGTGCGGGCCGACCTGGAGACGCCCGCGTGTCCGGGGGCCTTCGCGTGCTTCGGGGCAGCTCCGGGCCGGTGATCAATGGACAAGGCTGGTCGTGATGATGGCCAGGGCTGTCCTTCGATCATGAGGGGAAGGGCGGGAAGGAAGGACGGGAAGGCACGGACGGGAAGGAAGGCGGAAACGCCGGAGGACCGGCGGGTGGCCGAGAATGGCCGACCGCCGGTCCTCCGGAGGAGAGATGAACCGCGTCAGAGCCAGGTGGCGATCACCGTCGCGCCGCCCACGACGCGGTCGCCGGGGGCGACCGTCGGGGTGGCCTTGTCGGCGGGGAGGTACACGTCGGTGCGGGAGCCGAAGCGGATCAGGCCGAACCGCTCGCCCTTGGCGAGCAGTGAGCCGACCGGGGCGCGCTGGACGATGCGGCGGGCGATCAGGCCGGTGCGCTGGACGACGGCGACCGGGCCGTGGGCGGTCTCCAGCAGGGTGTACGCCGCGACGTTGTGCTCCGCCTCGGGCTTCATCGCGGCCGCGTAGCCGCCGTCCTCGACGAAGTAGTCGACGACCTTGCCGGCGACGGGGGCGCGGTTGACGTGGACGTCCAGGACGGACAGGAAGACGGCGATGCGGAGGAACTCCATGTCGCCGAAGCGCTCGTCGTGCAGGCGCTCGACGCCGAGCACCTTGCCGTCGCTGGCGGCGACGACGGCGCCCGCGTCCTCGGGGACGTCGCGCTGCGGGTCGCGGAAGAACGCGGCGACCGGGGCGGCGGCGAGCGCCGGGACCAGCCACAGCTTCGACTTCGGGCGGGCGGCCTTGGCCAGGGCGGCCAGGCCGAGCGCGATGCCGGCGGCGGCCACGCCGTTGGAGTCGATGTGCATGCCCCGGGTGAGGGGGACGCTGGACGGGCGCAGGGCCGGCAGCAGGTTGCTCGCCGCGGCGTGGTGGGCCGGGGTGTGCCGCAGCCGGTGGACGCGCACGGGCGGCACGTTGCGCAGGACGAGGTCGCTGCCGACACCGTACAGGGCGGCCTGCCGCTCGACCTCGTCGGCGGCGCCGTTGGGCAGGCGGGTCGCCGGGACGACGACGGTGAGGACGCCGCCGGCGTTGACGAGCTTGGTCAGGTCGGCGAGGACCGCGCGGGCGTCGTCGGCGCTGCCGGACAGCGGCTCGGCGAGGATCACCACGTCGGCGGGCTCGGCCTCGGCGAGCGACTCGACGACGCGGGTCCGGTCGGTCACCCAGCGGCCCTGCCGCTCGACGTGCTCCCGCAGCGCCGCGGCCGCCCCGAAACGCCCGCTGGCAGAAGCGCCGCCGACAGCGCCGGCAGCAGCGCCGGTGGAGCCGGGCGCGACGACGGTCAGCCGGTCCTCGGGCAGCAGCGCGTCGATCGCGGCCGCCAGCGTGGCGGAGCCGGCCGCCGCGCCGACCAGGAGGCCGGTCTTGGGTCCGCCGTGACGGGCGAGCTCGGTGGCGAGGACCCGGGCGGCGCGGTCACCGATCTGGATCGGGCGGCGGGAGACGCCGGACGCGCCGCCAACGGGGAACTGGGTCATGTCTGGAGAGCTCCTCAAGCAACGAAACGAGACGAAGGCGAAAAGACAAGGCAAAGGCCGGCGGGGAAGCACGCCCCGCCGGCCCAGCATATTCCGTGTCTAGTCGGCATCGTCCGGGTCGTGCGAGGCCGGTACCGACGACGCCGGCACCGAACTGGACGGCTTGTCCGATTTGTCCGAGCGCAGCGCCCCCAGCAGCCCCAGGAGCCCGAAGACGATCAGGCCGACGGCGACGATCCAGCCGGCGTTGAGATCGACGTTGACCGCCTGGTTGAACAGCCAGACGACCACGATGCCGAGAAAGATCAGGCCGAATGTGAGGGAGAGGCCGTCGGTGCGGTGCGGCTTCATCGGGTCACCTCCAGGTTGCCCCAGCGAACGTCGAGGTCAAGGTGGAGCTTGCCACCGCCGACACCGTCGGCCCCGTTGTCAGTGAACTCGTTGGTCTGGTTGAACCCGCCGCACGGGCGGCCGAGGACCCGGCAGTCGCCGCCCTCGACCCGGACGTCGACGGTGACGTCCACGTTCGGCGGCAGGATGATGCGGATGTTGCCGGCCAGGTCGACCCGGAAGGTGAGGTCGACGTCCTCGCCGGTGAAGTCGACCCGCGACAGGTTCGCGTTGATGTCGCCGATGTCGGTGCGGTACTCGCCGTCCAGCTCGGCGACCGTGGACGGGTTGAGGCTGATCTTCTCGATGTGCCGCGGCCCGTCGCCGCCCTCACCCCGCGAGGCGGTCGCGATCGCCAGGGCGATGCTCAGTACGACGCCCACCAGGATCATGAGCCGGGCCCGGCCGAACCACGCGCCGACGATCAGGCCGAGCGCGACGATCGTCAGGGGCACCGCGAAGTAGGTGCTGACCAGGAAGTCCTGGGTGGTCACCTCCAGCGCGGCGAGCACGCCGAGCGACAGGCAGATGAGTGAGAAGATCACCCGGCCGAGGCGGGAACGCACCTTCGGCGGCTTCGGGGGCTTCGGCGGTACTGGCGCGAGTCCGGGGTACGGCGACCCGGGCGCGCCCGGCGGGTACCCGAGCGACGCCGCATACGGGCTGCGCCCGCCGAACGGACCGTGCGGCGCGAACGGCGGCCGGTAGCCGACCGGCGCGAGGGGCGGCAGCGGCGGTAGCGGCGCCGGCGGCGGCCCGGCGGTCGGTGCCGGCGCGGGGGGCACGACGGGCCGGGTCGCGGTCGTCTGCTGTTGCAGCCACGCCGGGTGTACGGCCGGAGCCCCCGCAGACGGCGTGGGCTGCGCCTGGAACGGCGGGACGACCGGCGGGAACGGCGCCGCGGGCGCGGGGGCCGGCGGCGGCACGAACGGCCCGAGCGGCGTCCCCGGCGGCGCGCCGCCGTGCGGGTCGCCCAGCGGGGCCGGCGGCAGGTTGCCCTGGCCGCGCACGAGCAGGGCGACCACGCCGATGACCACGGCGAGACCGACCGCGGCGGCGCCGACGTTGCGCGACATCACCAGCAGGAACGCCAGCACCGCGCCGACGCCGATCACGATCGCGAGAGGCGCCGACGTCGTGGACCTGCCCCGGCCGAGCAGCGCCTCGAGCGGGGAGCCGGTGTCGCCCTCGGCGGGCAGCAGGAGCCAGCCCAGCAGGTACGCCACGATGCTGACCCCACCGGCGAGCGTGAGCACGGCGAAGATGACCCGCCAGAGTGTCGGGTCGGTGTTGGTGGCCCGCCCGATCGCGGCGCAGACGCCGGCGACGTACCGGCCCTGCTGCGGCCGCACCAGGTTGCTCCGGGTGAACCCGCTGCCGAACGGTGTCCCGAACGGTCCGTTGCCGCCGGGAGGAGGCCCGAACGGCCCGTCGCCGGGCGGCGCGCCGGGAGGGCCGGGCGGGAACCCGCCGGGCGGGAACCCGCCGGGCGGCGTGGCACCGGGCGGGACGGATCCCGGCGGGGGTGCGGCGCCCGCGGGTGGGGCGAAGCCCTCGGCGGGCGGTGGCGTGGACCCGGGCTCGTCCCGCTCGACCTTGGTCAGGTCGATCTCGGGCCGCTCCGCGGCGACGGTCGGCGCCTCGGCCACCAGTGGGTAGGTGGGTGCTTCGAAGACAGGCGTTTCGCCCGCCGGCTCCGCGCTGGCGGGCGCTGCGCTGGCGGGCTCCGCGCTGACCGGGGCGGCGCTGACCGGGGCGGCGGGGGGCGTGCTCACCGGGTCGGATCGCTCGGCGCCGGCGGCAGACCCGCCGTCGGGGAGGTAGTCGGCCTCGTAGCGGGGCGCCGCCGGCTCGTCGGCGGCAGGCGGGTTCGTCATGCCACCGATCGTCGCCGACGCCGAGCCCTGGCCGCCTCAGGCTTCGACCCTGACACCACCCTGATTTGCCGGTTCCAGGGTCGCTCGGAGTGGTCCCGGTGTCGGTCCGCATGTGACGATTTGCTGGACGCCGCCCCCGGCGCCCCCGCCCGACCACGAGCCGAAACGAGCCCGATGACCAGCCCAGTGCCCGTCCGCCGCCTCTACCGCGAGCCCGCGGACCGGGTCGTCGCGGGGGTCGCCGCCGGCATCGCCACGCACCTCGGCGCCCCCGTGGTGCTGGTGCGGGTGGCATTCGTGGCGCTCGCCGCGTTCAACGGGCTCGGTGCGCTGCTCTACGCCGCGTTCTGGGCGGTGCTGCCGATGCCGCCGCACGTGAGCTCCGGCCGGCGCAACGTCAACCAGCTGTTCTCGTTCCTGGCGCTCGGCGTCGGCCTGGTGCTGCTGGGGCTGATGGTGAAGCCGACCGGGGGCCTGCAGGCGGTGATCGGCTGGCTCGCCGCGGTCATCGCGCTCGGCGCCGGCATCATCTGGCACCAGGCGGACCCGAAGCGACGCGAGCGCTGGTCGGCGACCGTACCGGGGATGCCCTGGCTCGGCGCCGTCATGGACAACAACCGCAAGTCCTACCTGGTCCGGTTCATCGGCGGCGGGCTGCTCGTGGTGATCGGCATCATCGGCGCGTTCGTCGTCGGCGTGCCGGTGAGCGGCGCCACCCTCGCCTCGATCGGCTACGGCCTGGGCTTCGCCGCGGTCGCGCTGGCCGGCGTCGGACTCGCCCTCGCCCCGCTGCTGTACCGGATGTTCACGCAGCTCAGCACGGAGCGCGAGGCGCGGGTCCGCGAGCAGGAGCGGGCCGAGCTCGCCGCCATGGTCCACGACCAGGTGCTGCACACCCTCGCCCTGATCCAGCGCAACGCCGGCGACGTGAAGGAGGTCCAGCGCCTTGCCCGCGGGCAGGAGCGGACCCTGCGGAACTGGCTGTACAAGCCCACCGCGTCGCCGACGGAGAAGTTCAGCGCCGCGCTGGAGGAGGCGTCGGCCGAGGTCGAGGACACGTTCGCGATCGCGGTCGAGACGGTCGTCGTCGGCGACGTCGACGTGGACGAGCGGGTCGGGGCGATCGTCGCCGCCGCCCGGGAGGCCCTGGTCAACGCGGCCAAGCACGCCAAGGTCGAGACCGTGTCGCTCTACGCGGAGGTCGAGCCGGACTGCGTGAGCGTGTTCGTGCGCGACCGGGGGGTCGGCTTCGACCTCACCGCCGTGGAGTCCGACCGGCACGGGGTCCGCGGCTCGATCCTGGCCCGCATGCAACGGCACGGGGGCAAGGCGGAGATCCGCAGCACACCGGGCGACGGCACCGAGGTGCGCTTGAGCCTGCCCATTGATACGGAGAAGTGATGACTGACGAGACGCAGCGCCTGCGGGTGTTCCTGGTCGACGACCACGCGATGTTCCGCGCGGGGGTCCGCGCCGAGCTCGGCGTGCACGTCGACGTGATCGGTGAGGCCAGCGGAGTCGCCGAGGCGGTACAGAAGATCACCGCGCTGGAGCCCGACGTGGTGCTGCTCGACGTGCACATGCCCGACGGCGGTGGCCGGGCCGTGCTCGACGCGATGCGGCGCACCCGGCCGCAGGTGCGGTTCCTGGCGCTGTCGGTGTCGGACGCCGCCGAGGACGTCATCGGGCTGATCCGGGCCGGCGCCCGCGGGTACGTCACCAAGACCATCTCCCCGGACGAGCTCGCCGACGCGATCCGCCGGGTGGCCGACGGCGACGCCGTGTTCAGCCCCCGGCTCGCGGGGTTCGTGCTCGACGCGTTCGCCGCGCGCCCCGACGCCCCGGTCGCCGACCCCGAGCTGGACCAGCTGACCAACCGGGAGCGGGAGGTGCTGCGGCTGCTGGCGCGGGGGTACGCGTACAAGGAGATCGCGAAAGAGCTCTACATCTCCATCAAGACGGTCGAGACGCACGTATCGAACGTCCTGCGCAAACTCCAGATGTCCAATCGATATGAGTTGTCGCGGTGGGCGGCTGATCGCCGCCTGGTTTGAATTTTTTGACGGTAATTGCGGACAAACCGGTGTGACTGGTGTGACTGGTGTGGCCCTAGAGGTGACAAGAGGGCCCTGCGACCGCTACAAACGAGCGTCCCCCTGATTCTCGTCAAAGGTGGTCCAGTCACCGTGTCACACCTTTCCCGTCTGGCCGGTCTGGCCGCAGCGGTGTTCGTCGGGGGTGCCGTCGCGCTCAGCGGAGCCGGCGCCGCCCACGCCGACACTGTCACCGGCACCCAGGTCTACCTCGATGACCCGAAGAACGCGATCAAGGTCATCAACTCCAAGGACACCAAGGGCAACCCCAACGGCAACGAGACCGGCGCCCCGCGCCTCGGCCTCAAGGTCGCCGGCGAGTCCGAGCCCGTCCTCGCGTACTGCATCGACTTCGCGCGCGACATCA
The DNA here is from genome assembly GCF_040654515.1 of Dactylosporangium sp. NPDC050688. Taxonomy (NCBI): domain Bacteria; kingdom Bacillati; phylum Actinomycetota; class Actinomycetes; order Micromonosporales; family Micromonosporaceae; genus Dactylosporangium; species Dactylosporangium sp. NPDC050688. Next base: position 164,121 of record NZ_JBFAIC010000002.1, on the reverse strand, counting down.
CCGACCCCGCGTATGTCGAGGCGCTCTGGTCGAGCAACAAGAACCCCACGCCCACCGAGGCCGAGCTCGGCCAGGTGCAGTGGGTGCTGACCCACGGGTACCCGACCGTCGGCGCCGACGCGCTCCTGCAGGCGGCCAAGGGCACCAAGCCCGCCGGCATCGACGCCGAGCTGTTCAAGAAGCTCGTCTACGCCGGCACCCAGAGCGCCATCTGGACGATCACCGACGGTGACCTGTTCGCGCTGCGCGACACCAACGAGGGCTTCAACACCGGCAACACGCCGGAGCAGTACGCGGTGATCGTCGCCGTGAGCGAGTACCTCGTGAAGGCGTCGAAGAACCCGGCCGCCGACCCGCAGCCGAAGCTCGAGATCAACCCGGGCACCCTGACCGGTGAGACCGGCAAGAAGATCGGTCCCTTCACGGTCGTCTCCGGTGGCGGCGACGCCACCCTCACGGCGGTCGGCGGCAAGCTCGTCGACGCCGACGGCAAGCCCGTCACGTCCCTGCCCAACGGCGGCAAGTTCTACGTCGTCGCCGACACCGCGGGCACCGTGACGATCGACGCCAAGGGCAGTGGCTCCGTGCCGATCGGCCGGATGTTCGTCACCGCCAAGGAGCCGAACAAGACCCAGAAGCTGATCCTCGCGGGCGTCGCGGGCACCGAGCTCGAGGCGAAGGCCACGGTCACCGTGACCCCGCCGCCGCCGAGCCTGCCGGTCACCGGCGTGAAGCTCACCGGCGCCATCACCGCGGGCGCGCTGCTCGTCGCGGGTGGCGTGGCGCTGCTGCTGGTGGTCCGCCGCCGGCGGGTCCGCTTCACCGCGTAACGCTGTTGTTCTGAGGGCGGCCGCTTCCGGATCTTCCGGGGCGGCCGCCTTGCGTTGTGCGCGTCGCTCGTCCGGCGGCGCCGCCTCAGGCCGTGTCTCGGGTCGTGTCTCAGGCCGTGTGGAACACGGAGAACGCCTCGGCCAGGCTTCCCTCGGGCAGGCCGCCCGCGCTCGCCGTGGCCGCCAGGCGCTGGCGCATCAGGCCGTCGAGGTCCTCCAGGTGGGACGTCTGCGACACGTGGGCCCGCAGCGCCTTGAGTTTCCGCTCGTACGTGCCGGTGATGTCGACCACGTGGTCGGGGTCGGGGCCGCCGGAGTACCAGATCTCACGGACGGTCCAGGCGGGCAGGTCGAGCTCGGTGAATGTGAACGGGTTGCGCGCGTCCGGGTACACCGCGCAGGTCGTCGCCTCCCCGGCCGCCAGGTGGTCCGGGTGGCTCGGCCCGGCGATCCGGTCCCAGCGGCGCAGCGGCGAGTTGGTCAGCACCCGGTCGGGGCGGAACCTGCGGATCGCCGCGGTGATGTCGCGGCGCAGCTCGATCGACGCGGTGAGCACCCCGTCGCGGTACCCGTCCAGGAACTCCACCTGGCTGACCCCGACGACCGAGGCCGCCGCGCGCTGCTCCGCCTCCCGCAGCGCGGGCATCTGCGCCCGCGGGGTGTCGTCGAAGCCGCCGGCGTCGCCGCGCGTCACCAGCAGGTAGCCGACCTCGATCCCGGCGTCGACCCAGCCGGCGACGGTGCCGGCGCTGCCGAAGTCGACGTCATCGGGGTGGGCGAACACGCACAGGACCCGCCGGACGTCCGGCAGCGGGGTCGCTGATCTCGGGAAGCTCATGCTTCCTGTGTACAGGCTCCGCGGTGGTACGGGTGCCGCCGCCTCCCGGTCCGCCCGATGGCGCTCCCGCCGGGCGGGCCGCAGATGGCGGGCGTGGGCCGGGGCGCCTCTGGCCTGGCCCTGCCCGGCCGGGGCCTACAGGGGGCCGCGGCCGGCGCGGAGGATGAGCAGGGCCAGCTGCGTGCCGTCGGCGCCGAGCTCGGCGGAGAAGCGCTCCAGGATCTCGCGCTCGCGGGACAGCACCAGGCGGGTGCCGCCGGCGGCGACGCGCGTGGCGCCGACCTCGCGGGAGATCGCGGCCCGCTCCTTCCAGAGCGCGACCAGCGCCGCGTCGATCTCGTCGATCCGGTTGCGCAGGCCGGCGATGTGCTCGTCGGCGGCGGGCTGCTGTTCCATGGTGATGGCGGCCATTCTCTCGTCCTTGTCAGCTCTGGCTCTGGTGCCCCGCCCCGGGAACGCGAACGCCCCGGGCTCGGGAGCCCGGGGCGTCGGTAGGTTCAGCGATCAGGCGCGACCTACGGCTGCCGGACTCCCGGAGCCGTAAAAAAAGTAGGGGCGCACCTGCTCGATCACGTCGTCGAGTATGGCACGGGATTCTCGGCGACGTGAAGGGTCCCGCCGCTTTTCTGTCACACCCGCGCGGGCAAGCCTCGCGGAAGTGTCGGTGGGTCGGCATACACTCGCCGGTGCGATGCATGCTCTCTTCGATCTTCCCCAGTCCGAGCCGGCCGGCGTGACCGCTCCCGCCCCGGCTCAGCCCTCCCGTCGCCGCGACCCGGAGACGCTGCTCGACGGGCTCAACGGTCCGCAGCGCGACGCCGTGACCCACGAGGGCGCACCGCTGCTCATCGTGGCCGGCGCGGGCTCGGGCAAGACCAAGGTGCTGACCAGCCGGATCGCCTATCTGCTCGCGGCCCGCGGCGTGCACCCCGGCGAGATCATCGCGATCACGTTCACCAACAAGGCCGCCGGTGAGATGAAGGAGCGCGTCGCCAACCTCGTCGGCGGCCGCGCCCGGCTGATGTGGGTGTCGACGTTCCACTCGGCGTGCGTGCGCATCCTGCGCGCCGAGCACGACCACGCCGGGCTCAAGTCGACGTTCTCCATCTATGACGCCGACGACTCCCGCCGGCTCATGCAGCTCGTCATCCGCGAGCTCGACCTCGACCCGAAGCGCTATCCCGCCCGGGGGCTTGCCGCCCAGGTGTCCAACCTGAAGAACGAGCTGATCGACCCCGAGACGTTCGCCGCCAAGGCGGTCGGTCCCGCGGAGCGCGCCCTCGCCGAGGCGTACACGCTCTATCAGCAGCGCCTCACCGAGGCCCACGCGCTGGACTTCGACGACCTGATCATGCGCGTCGTGCACCTGCTGCAGAGCCACCCCGAGGTCGCCGAGAGCTATCGCCGCCGCTTCCGCCACGTCCTCGTCGACGAGTACCAGGACACCAACCACGCTCAGTACATGCTGGTGAAGGAGCTCGTCGGCAGCACCGGCGAGCTGTGCGTCGTCGGTGACGCCGACCAGTCGATCTACGCGTTCCGCGGCGCCACGATCCGCAACATCCTGGAGTTCGAGCGCGACTATCCCGACGCCCGGACCATCCTGCTGGAGCAGAACTACCGCTCCACCCAGACGATCCTGTCCGCGGCCAACGCCGTCATCGGCCGCAACACCGAGCGCAAGCCCAAGCGCCTGTGGAGCGACCAGGGCGCCGGCGAGCAGATCGTCGGCTATGTGGCCGACACCGAGCACGCCGAGGCCGACTGGGTCGCCCGCGAGATCGACCGGCTGTCCGACAACGCCGGTGTCCGCCCCGCCGACGTGGCCGTCTTCTACCGCACGAATGCGCAGTCCCGCGTGTTCGAGGAGATGTTCATCCGGTTCGGCCTGCCGTACAAGGTCGTCGGCGGCGTCCGGTTCTACGAGCGCAAAGAGGTCCGCGACGCACTCGCCTACCTGCGCGCCGTGGTCAACGACGACGACACGGTCAGCGTCCGCCGGATCCTCAACACGCCCCGCCGCGGCATCGGCGAGCGCGCCGAGGCGTGCGTCGAGGCCCTCGCCTCCCGCGAGCGCATCTCCTTCGGCGCCGCCCTGCGCCGCGCCGCCGAGGCCCCCGGCATCTCCACCCGCGCCGTCAACGCGATCGGCGACTTCGTCGCCCTCCTCGACGAGCTGCGCACCCTCGCCGAGACCGCCCTGCCCGAGGAGGTCCTCGAGGCCGCCATCGAGCGCTCCGGCTATCTCAGCGAGCTGGAGGAGAGCACCGACCCGCAGGAGGTCGGCCGCGTCGAAAACCTGCAGGAGCTCGTCAGCGTCGCCCGGGAGTACACGGAACGCGCCGAGGCCACCGTCGCCGTCGCCGCCGAGCAGGGCGATGCCACCGCCGCCCCGCCGCCGACCGTCGCCGGCTTCCTGGAGCAGGTCTCGCTCGTCGCCGACGCCGACCAGATCCCCACCGACGACCCCGACCACACCGGCGTCGTCACCCTCATGACCCTGCACACCGCCAAGGGCCTCGAGTTCCCCGTCGTCTTCCTCACGGGCCTGGAGGACAGCGTCTTCCCGCACCAGCGCTCGATGAGCGACCGCAAGGAGCTGGAGGAGGAGCGGCGCCTGGCCTATGTCGGCATCACCCGCGCCCGCCAGCGCCTCTACATCTCCCGTGCCGTCACCCGTTCCGCCTGGGGCCAGCCCGCCTACAACCCGCCGTCGCGGTTCCTGGAGGAGCTGCCCCCCGAGCTGGTCCGCTGGGAGCGCACCGACGCCGCGTACACCAGCTGGTCCGGCGGCGGCGGGGTCGGCGGCCGCAGCTCCGGATCCGGCCAGTCCCGCACCTCGTCCTTCGTCGGCGGCACCCCGAAGGCCGCCCAGCTCGCGGCCAAGCTCGGCCTCGACGCCTCCAAGCTGTCCACCGCCAGCGAGCTGTCCCGCGACGTGCCGTCGCTGACGGTCGGCGACCGCGTCAACCACCAGCGCTACGGCCTGGGCCGGGTCCTCGCCGTCGAGGGCGCCGGCCCCCGTGCCCAGGCCCAGGTCGACTTCGGCGACCAGGTCATGTGGATCGTCCTGCGCCACGCCCCGCTCGACAAACTCTGACCACCGGCCTGGCCCGGCGAGCCCGGCCCGGCTGGCAAGCCCGGTAAGCACCGCGGGGCGCGGTCAGGCTCGCCGGGGCACGGTCAGGCTCGCGAGGCCTGCCAGGCTTGCGGGGCAGCGAGCTTCGCGGGCATGACTGGCCCGGTGTGGCTGGCCTTGGCCGACACGGCGCGGCCCAGCCAGCCGTGCGAGCTATTGCGCGGTGTCCAGCGTCGCGCCTGTCCAGCGTCGCGCCTGTCCAGCGTCGCGCCTGTCCAGCGTCGCGCCTGTCCAGCGTCGCGCCTGTCCAGCGTCGCGCC